>CAZDCS010000194.1:0-2215 GCA_964504015.1 uncultured Mariniplasma sp.
GGCTTCCCGTTTGAAACGATGATATTTATTAATGTTTCTAGCGATTGCATAGATAGCAAATTCTTCATAAATTTTATCGATCGGTGGTTAACTCTCGCAGGGCCATCGTTATGTTCATATCTCAAAAAGTACCTTCAGTCTGAATGGATCTCAATTGCCTTTTAAAAATTCCTTGTTCACTGTGAATGTTATCATTCGCAGCTAATTTAATTTTTTCCCAATTGTGATTAATACGCATCTTCCTATTAACATTTTTGTGTTTTTCTTCAGTGTAGTTATAAAAGCACCTATCTTTAAATGGACAGCCCTTACATGATTTAGATCCATAAATTTTATATATTTGCTTAAAGCCTAAACGGTTACTATAACTTGGCTTTGCGTAAGCGTCAAACAGGTTCTTTCCAAGTCCATTTGATTGGACTTGTCCAGAATTCACTTAGTTGCAAATGGAGAATAAAAATCTAGTGCAACAGACTATAAGTTATTTTAGTATTCAATAGCTACGATGCACTCAAACAACTCTGGAAAGAACTCATTTCACGTTCACGAAAAGCATGATGAAGTGAGAAAACACTGATTCTAAACTTGAGAAAAAAATAAAATACGAAAACTCAAAACATTGTAGATTTACCTTATTATCTCAAAAAACATTTAGCTACTTGATATTATATGTTATTCAAGAAGAAAATCAATTATATTCTTATGAATAATCCCAAATTGAGAAAAATCAACATTATCTAGCGATAAAACATATTTAGGATATTGATCTTTAATCATATTTAATGAACGAAATTCTCTGTCCCTTGTTTTTGCTGTTTCCATAATGTAGGTTACTTGATAATATTCAATAGTATTGTTTTTGGTTGCGATAAAATCAATTTCTTTATCACCAATGCTACCTACTGTGACTTCATAGCCTCTTCTCAATAACTCAAAAAACACAATGTTTTCTAATGTTTTTTCGATATCTTTTACATTATCAAATTTAGTCGCTCTAAGTCCTTGATCATTTACGAAATACTTTTCATTGGTAGTTAGTAGTTTCTTTCCTTTTAAATCGTATCTTTTTGCTGAATATATTAATAAAACTTCTTTTGCATAACTTATATAATTATATAGCGTCTCTTTGCTGATTATTCTACCTTCATTTTTAAAATAATTTATAATATTTTTAGCACTAAATTGTGAAGCAACTGTATTTAGTAAATAACTAATATATTTATCTAGTGCATCTACACCAGATACATTATGTCTTTGAACAATATCTTTAATGACAATCGAATCATATAAATCTCTTAATATTGATATTTTTTGATCTTTGAGATCAAAGCTTTGGATAACAGGGAATCCGCCATATCTAATAAATAAATCAAATAACTCTTTTTTATCTTTACTGTCGTGATATTCTAATAATTCTTTAAATGAAAAAGGGAATATTTTAAAACTCTTGTATCGTCCTGTTAGCAATGTTGCATATTCACCTGACAGCATTTTTGAATTTGAACCCGTTAAATATATATCAACATTTTTTGTTGCGTTAAGGGAATTCACGACTTGTTCAAAGTTTTCTACTTCTTGTATTTCATCAAGAAAGACATATGTTTTAACACCCTCGATCACATTCTTTTCTAAGTACTGGTACAACTTAGCTGGATCTTTATATTCTCTAATATGATAGTCCTCAAAATTAAGATAGATAATTCGACTGTCTTTTACACCGCTCTCTTTCAACTCATCAATAATTTGTTTCATCAATGTCGATTTACCTGAACGTCGAATTCCTATAATTATTTTGATTAAATCTGTGTGCATAAATGGTCGTATTTGATTTAAATATAAGTTTCTTTTTATCATGTTTGTCACCTCTTGTAATTATAATACCACATTTTGTTCGATAGACAGTGCCTTTTGCCGTAATTTTATATTTTTGTCCGTTGGAGAATACTTTATTAAATTTAACTGATATATCCTATGATTGATGCACATGTTTCTATACCTGTATTTTACTCAACAAAGGGCAAAAAAGCGATACTATTAAATGAGAAAAACATGATTATCGCGTAGTAAAGGGATATCATTAATATGATTCATAGTGCCAAGAAATTCGTATAAAATGCGGGTGTGATTGTTGAAAAAATTGTATTCAATGAAGTTTATACAAAGTGCGTATAAAGAAAGCTCAATTATCACTTTTACAAATTTGAACTAATTAGCT
>CAZDCS010000195.1:0-2204 GCA_964504015.1 uncultured Mariniplasma sp.
GACTTTCCAATCGATATTTTTAAGCCATATCAACACTTATCTTGAACACCGTTAAAATTTTAGATAAATAACCATATCTATTACAAAATAATTACTAGAGCTAGCCACGAAGATACATAATGCGAGAGAAAATGATTGTTACAAAGATGTTGATACATCATCCAAAAAAACACCATTTTAAGTGATGGTACTTTACCAATTCTATTCTTTTTGATAAACAAGAAAATTAAGTTCGCAATACTTGCAGTAAGATACATAGAGCCTATGGCTCTATTTTTTTACTACCTCAGGATTATCTAGAACTTTCACTACAACTTCAATAACTTTTGTAGTATCTGCTGCTGTAATTTTAACATTTAAGTTTTTGTAGCTAAATTCATCACCAATATTAGCTATTTTACCCAAAGCATCTAGGACCCAGCCATTAACTGTTGAAAAATCTAGTTCTTCTTCAATGCCAAACACCTCAAATAAATCATCAAGATCAGCATTTCCTTTAACTCTAAATGTAGATTCATCAATTTTGACATATTCTTCAATGATTTTGTCATGCTCATCCCAAATATCACCAACTAGTTCTTCTAAAATATCTTCCATTGAAACAACGCCTAAAGTTCCACCAAATTCATCTTTTACAATTGCCATATGGGCTTTATTTAAGCGAAGTAATTCAAGTAGATGAACAACTTTCATATATTCAGTAACATAAAGTGGTTGTACTATAATGCTTTGCAGTTCTTGTTTCTCCAAGACCACTAGATTATAGAAGTCCTTATGGTTAATCACTCCAATAATCTCATCAATATTGGTCTTATAGACAGGTAACCTAGAAAATCCAGTTTCTTTAAAGATCGAAACTACCTTACTTACCTCTTCTGTTTTCGCAATTGCGACAACATGAACTCTAGGTGTCAAAATATCTTCAATCTTTAAATCATCGAAATCGATTACAGAGCGAATAAGTTCGCTTTCGTTTTCATTAATGCCACCTTCTTGTTGAACTTCGCTAACATAGGTTAGTAATTCTTCTTCAGTTATGGCTGGACTCTTTTCAAATTTAATAACAATATTCATTAATTTTTGCCATAACCCAAAGATAAAATTAAGCGGTGTTAAAACCCAAATGAAAAGAATTAGGGCAGGAGTAATGGCTAAAGCATATTTTTCTGGTATTTTTTTAGCTATACTCTTAGGGGTTATTTCGCCAAATACCAAAACTAAAGTTGTCATAACAGCAGTTGAAATTGTCACACCTGCATTGCCCCAATGTTCGACAAAGATAACGGTTGCTATTGATGCAGATGCAATATTAACAATATTGTTTCCAATTAGAATTGTCGTCAAGAGTTTTTCAAAATTGTCTGCAAGATGAAGTGTTCTTCCGGCTCTTTTGCTCCCGTTTTTTTTCATATGTTTCATTTTTATCGGATTTAAAGCTGAAAAGGCGATTTCTGCAGAGGAAAAGAATGCTGAAAGAAATAATAGAACAGCCAGTATTGCAATTTGTAACATCAGTGTTTGAGTCATATTAATTATACCTTCTCATCTGCTAAAGAATCATCTTTTTTAGTGATTTTTGTCAATCTAACTTTAGAGATAACTTTATCTTTCATATCAAGAACTTCATAGAGGTAATTATTGAACTCAATAATTACCTTTTCCCCCTCGTTTGGCAGTCTGCCAAGGTGACCTAGAATAAATCCGCTCAATGTATCATAATCATCAATAGGTAACCCTGCCTTGACTATATCTTCAACATCGTGGATACTAGATAATCCTTCAATTTCGTAAACATCTTTTTCGATCAATTTTATTTCTTCTTCAACTTCATCATACTCATCGAAGATATTACCTAGAATTTCTTCAATCAAATCTTCAATTGTTACTAATCCAGCAGTCCCACCATATTCATCTAAAACGATGGCAATATGTGTTTTTTCTCTTTGCATTTCTCTAAACAATTCACTAGTGTTTTTAGAATCAGGAATGAAGTATGGCTTTCTTAGCAAACTAATTAAAGAAAACTTTTCCTGTGGGTTATCAACATATCTAAGTAAATCTTTAACATGGATTGTTCCAATAATGTGATCAATATCACCATCATAGATCGGGAATCTAGTAAAAGGCTCGTTTTTTATATACTGAACAACTTGTTTTTTAGTTGAGTTTAAGCTAAGTGCCGATATTTCAGTCCTGTGTGTCAT
>CAZDCS010000196.1:0-2202 GCA_964504015.1 uncultured Mariniplasma sp.
AGGGATCAATTGATCACTAGGAACATCGTAGGATAAGGCTTTAATAGTTAGTGATTTATAGCGCGGTGTAATCCCTTGGGTGATGCGGTCAACACTTAAGCATCCTTCTCCTGCAGGGAGATAGATCAACTCACTACTTTTATTCTTAATAATAGGATTCACTAAAGCATAAGCATAAAGGAGACCGTTAAAATCAGTGACATAGGCTGCAAACATGCGCTTTGAAATGTTTAGTTGTGGAGCAGCAATACCAACAGAAGGTCTAAGTTTATACTTTTGTGCTATTTCCTCATCTTGTGAGTTCTCAATAAACTCCAGCATTTTTTTTAAAAGGGTTTTATCTTGTTTAGACAAGGGTATTTTGACTTCTTTAGCAATTGTTTCTAAAGTTTTATGTCCCTCGCGGATAATATTTTTCATTAGTATCATTTGACATGCACCTCATTAATTATTATATCACATCTATTAAAGTAAAAAAATGACAAGATGCTCTAAGAAGTATTGAAAGGGAACAAATGACACAAATTATAATTCAGACCTATCAGGTCTTAGATGAAATAAGAAATAGAGCTGATTTTGTGGATCTTAAAAAGCAAGAAAAACAAATGATGTTAAACTGTGCAATAGCGATTGAGCTATTTCAAAGTGAGAAGAAAAATTATGAGGAAGTAATGTCTAGGGGAGGTGTTTATCACCCGGATTATCAGAAAACAATTAAAGCGTTTAGCAAAGCAAAAGCTTTCTTATATGAAAAAAAGGAAGTTAAAGACTATTTGAAACAAGAAAAGAAGGTTCAAACACAACTAGATGAGCTCTTGTTAGAGATAACAACAGCGGTCTCTAGTTATATAAAAATCGGATTTAGCAATAAAGGAGGAAGTTGTAATGCATGTAAATAGAATGGCATTTGTTGTTTTTTATCAAGGCAAGCGTGTTTTAGAAAAGATAAAGAGTCTACCAGTTGATGTCGCCTATATTTCAAAGAAACAAAATTATGCGGTACTATATGGTGACGCTGAGCAAGCAGATAATTTGAGAAAGAAATTAAAAGTTGTTAAAGGTTTCAAGTTTATCGGACCATCACATATGTATGATCAAAACTTAAATTTTTAAATGTACAGTAAAAAACCTTGACACTTAGCAGTTTATGTGTATAATAGTAATGGATAACATAAAGAAAGAGAGAGTGATATATATGGCAGTAAGAATACGTTTGCAACGTTATGGAAGAAACAAAAGACCGTTTTACCGTGTTGTAGCAAGTGAGTCTAGCAAACCAAGAGATGGAAGATTTCTAGAAATAGTAGGGACATATGACCCGCTACTAGGTAAAGTCCTTGTTGATTCTGAAAAAGTCGAAAAATGGTTAAGTAAGGGTGCACAACCAACAACAACCGTTAAAAGTCTTTTTAAGAAACATAAGGTTTTAAGTAAGTAAGGGGGATAACAAATCATGGCTGTTAATTTCGAAAAACTGATAAAGAATATGATTACGCCATTAGTAGTTAACCCCGATGATGTAGCTGTTAAAGTTCTATCTAATGATGATAATTTGATTTCAATTCAACTACTTGTCAATGAAGACGACATGGGTCGTGTTATTGGAAAAGGTGGAAGAATTGCCAGCGCTATGAGAACAATTGTTTATGCGGGAGCTTCGAAAGAAGGGAAACGTGTCCACATCGATATTGACTCATTTTAAAGGTGAATGCAATGTATCAAATTGGGAAAATAACAAATACACACGGACTTAAGGGAGAGGTTAAAATCTATGATTTAAGTGATTTTAACCGCTTTTTTGTTGGTGCTAAAATTTATGTACTTACTTCTTTGGAGACAAAGAAGTATTTTATTATTGAGCGTGTAAGGTCACAGGGTAAGTTTCTAATTGCTAAATTTGAAGATTATAATGATATTAATGATATTTTAGTTTTCAAAGGGTTAATGATTTATGCTGATGATATTAAAAACGAGGAATTAGAAGAAGATGACTACCATTATAGCCTACTCTTAGAGAAAAAAGTTTATACTGATAGCGATGAGTTTATCGGGAGAGTAATCAAGGTTACCGAGGTTCCGCAAGGTCACCTTTTAGAAATATTGAAAACAGATGGGAAGAGCATTTTGGTTCCCTTTATTAGTCAATTTGTTGCTGAAGTTTTAGAGGATAGAATTATTATTACTCCAATTGAGGGATTACTA
>CAZDCS010000197.1:0-2199 GCA_964504015.1 uncultured Mariniplasma sp.
TATCATGATTTTGATTTAACGGCGTTTGGCTACAAAAAGGTACAAGTGCCTAGGTATCCAGCTGTTTTTCACTCTGGTAAATCATTGATTCAAAGTGTTACAAATAAACTGCCAAAGGTGAAAAAAAACAGGTTATATACAGGAGATTGCTTTATGACAGAGCAACAAAGTGGTTCGTTTCTTGTTGATATGGAAGGAGCTGCACTTTATCAAGTTGCTTTTTCGGCTAAGATACCGATAATTAGCATTAAAATAGTTTCTGATGTGATTGGGATGGATAATCACCTAGCTTCATTTGAAGAGTTTGCCGTAGAAAAAGGAGCCATTTTGCTAAATGATGTTTTCCTAAAATTATTTAAAGGAGTGTGCGCATGAAAGGTTTGATTATTTTTAGTCATGATATGGAAGATGGAGAAGCTTTAGCAACTAGAGCTTTACTAATTAGAGCAGGTCTTGAGGTTATTAGTATTACTTTTGAAAAAACGCTAGATATAGTTACGGCTTTTGGGTTGAAAGTTAAAGCTGATTTTTTTGCTGAAGATATAAATATCTATGATTATGATTTTCTTATTATCCCTGGCGGGAAATATGTTGCAAAAATAATTGATAAAGATATTGAAATCAAAAGATTAGCAAAAATATTTTATGCCCAAGATAAGTTGGTTGCTGCTATTTGTGCTGCACCACGCTTCTTAGGGCAAGCAGGGCTGCTAAATGGAAGGTCTTTTACAGCTTTTAAGGGTAGTGAAGTAGATATGGAAAAAGGGATTTATCTACCTAGTTATAAGGCGATAAGAGATTCTAACATTATTACTGCACGCGGGGCTGGAGCAGTCACGCATTTTACATTTGAAATTGTGAAATATCTCTTAGGAGATGCTGAGGCTAATGCTTTGCTAGATAGCATATTGTAGTTTCTTGTCTGAGGATATAAAATAATGTTATATAGCATAATAATGCCTTTTCACATAGTCTTACACATGGCTATAGATGCCGATATTGCTGTGAGCAAAAAAAAATAAAATAAATGGTTTTTACATCTTGACAATTCATAATAAATTGGTATAATTATATATGCGCTTACACAATGGCCCGTTGGAGAAACGGTTAACTCACATGCCTTTCACGCATGCATTCACGGGTTCGAACCCCGTACGGGTCACCAATTTTTTTAATGAGCGCACACTGCTGGGTTTTATAATAAGACTCAAAAGTAGTACCCATAGCTCAACTGGACAGAGCGTTTGACTACGGATCAAAAGGCTGGGGGTTCAAATCCTCTTGGGTACGCCATTTACGGGAAGTAGCTTAGCTTGGTAGAGCGCCTGGTTTGGGACCAGGAGGTCGCAGGTTCAAATCCTGTCTTCCCGACCATGTATGAGCGGGTGTTGTTTAATGGTAGAACCTCAGCCTTCCAAGCTGTTGACGTGGGTTCGATTCCCATCACCCGCTCCATATTGAGAGCATAGGTTTGATACGAAGGTATCAGGCCTTTTTTATATCATAATAGAGTAGTTTCAGGATTTCAGGGAATCTCAAATCACCATGTATAGTGGTAATTTTTATATTCTCATGGATATTTCAATAAAGTCTACACGGTTTGATTTGATAAAAATTGAGGAATAATTCGCTAACACAGTTTAAATTGAATGAATTTTCTAAAATATGGTAGATTAGTGAGCTTTAAAATGATAAAATATGATTATAAATGTTTAAAAATGCAAGGAAAGGAGCAACTAATATGGAGTTTAAAGATGAACTTGTCTTTGCTCGTGCTAAATTAGATTTAAGTCAGTCTGAATTAGCTAAAAAACTAAATGTCTCATTACCAACTATTTCTAGATGGGAAAATGGGAAAGTTAATCCGACTAAAAAGGCAAAAGTTTTTTTTATGCAGTTTTGTAAAAAACATAATATAGAATTTAAGGGGTAAAGCAATGAATAAACAGCAATTAGCTTCTAAAATCTGGGAATCAGCAAATAAGATGCGTTCAAAGATTGAAGCAGGGGAATACAAAGATTATATTTTAGGATTTATGTTTTACAAGTTTTTATCAGATAAAGAGTTAAGGTTTTTAAAAGATAGTGGTTATGAAGAAGAAGATATTAAACAACTAAATGAAGAAGATACTGATTCGGTTAAATTTATTCAAAATAATGTTGGATACTTTATCTCTTATGATAATCTCTTTTCAACAT
>CAZDCS010000198.1:0-2153 GCA_964504015.1 uncultured Mariniplasma sp.
CATTTTTAATTATTTGAGACAATAAATATTAAAATTTGTTTAAGCTGAATAAAAGTTGTATAATTATACTACGTTAATTTAATTACATTTATGGAGGGTCTTAATGAACAACAAAGTATTACTTGGAGTACACGAGAAGCCCAAAAGCATAATAGCATGGCTCTTTATGAGCTTGCAACATGTTTTTGCGATGTTTGGAGCAACCGTTTTAGTCCCGATTTTAACTGGGTTACCAGTTGGAGTGACTTTGATTGCTAGCGGGGTTGGAACTTTAATCTATATTTTAATGACTAAAGCAAAGTCACCTGTGTTTTTAGGAAGTAGTTTCGCTTTTATTCTAGCTATTCAAGCATCAACTGTGACCAATTTAGATGGGACAAAAGATTTTAGTGCTGCTTATTTTGGTTTAATGGTTGTGGGATTGATTTATGTTGTTGTTGGTCTTATCATTAAGTTTGCCGGCAATAACTGGATTAAAGCATTGCTACCACCTGTCGTGGTAGGGCCAATGATTATGATCATTGGACTTGTTTTAGCACCAGTAGCAATCAAAAGTGCGGGCTTAAGCGTCAGTGGCGGCTTTGAAGCACCTTTAATTGCTTTAATTACTTTCACAACTGTTATTGTGATAAGTATTTATGCTAAAGGTTTATTAAAAATAATTCCTTTTTTAGTCGCAATTATTATTGGTTATGTTGTAGCTGTCTTACTAGGTGTAGTCAATTTAGGAGAAGTCTTTAGCCAAACTGCCTTTTTCACTGTTCCAGAATTTAGATTTATTGGAACATATAAGATGAATCTAACAGCAGTCTTAATGTTTACACCAATCGCTTTTGTTACAATCGCTGAGCATATTGGTAACCATACTGTCTTAGGACAAGTAATAGGTAAAGATTTAATTAAAGACCCAGGACTTGATAATACTTTATTAGGAGACGGAATCGCAACATTTATCTCTGCGGCAATGGGGGGGCCTGCTAATACGACTTATGGTGAGAATACCGGAGTGGTTGCTATGACAAAAATAGCGAGTGTTTGGGTAACTGGACTTGCGGCTATTTTCGCAATTATGCTAGGTTTTTTTGGATACATCCAAGCCTTTATCTTAAGTATTCCTGGAGGCGTATTAGGTGGGATGACAATTATCTTATATGGTATAATAGCAGCAAATGGTGTAAAGGTATTAGTCGAAGAAAAAGTTGATCTATCAAATATGAAGAACTTAATTATTATTGGAGCGATGCTTGTTATCGGTCTTGGTAATGCAGATGTAAAAATAAATGATAGTGTTTCTTTAGGTGGGATGAGCTTAGCAGCCTTAGTAGGAATTGTTTTAAATCTTATCTTAAGACCGAAAAATATGAAGTTCAAGGAGAAAACAGATGATTAGAAAAAGAATTATAGCAGCAGTACCAATGATTAGTGTATTATTGTTTTTAGCAGCAGGGCTGTATTTAGATGATTGGCAATTAGGTTGGACATTTTTTCTTTTAATACCAGTAAGTTGGATCTTTTTAGTCAAAAACCCGCTTAAGAGAGTAAATGAGATTATGCCTCTAATCTGTCTGATTTTATTTTTATGGCTGGGTTTCGGCCTGGAGGCATGGCATCCAGGATGGCTTGTCTTTTTGTTAGTACCGGTTGTGAATTTGATTGTTGAGAAAAAAATGAGTTTGAGAAGACTGGTCTCACTAATTGTAATAGGGGGATATATTGCAATTGGTTTAATTACTGAAGATTGGCATCCAAATTGGATTATGTTGCTCCTTATCCCAATTATCAATACTATCTTTTTCCCGCAAAAAGAAGCCTTTATAAGTTTTAACTCACAAACAATGAAAAAACAGTTTAGAAATATCGTTATTGAACCGGATGACGAAGAAGATGAGTGACTTATATATTAATAAATAAAAAAATGCTTCACCTGATCTAAGATCAAGTGAAACATTTTTTTTTGATGTGTTTTAGTTTCTATAAAAAGTCGTCACCAGAATTCCACCCGCAAGGAACCATTTTTCCTGCAGAATCATTTTGAAAAACCTCTAGTGAGCGAAGGACTTCATCTACATTTCTTCCAGACTCACCGTGATTAACATAAGACCCTTTAAGCATTCCATCAGGAGCAATAAAGAATGTTGCCCGCCAAGCAATGC
>CAZDCS010000199.1:0-1243 GCA_964504015.1 uncultured Mariniplasma sp.
AGAACTTTAAACAGCTCTTATGTTAAAAACGGAAAAACAAACAAAGGTCGTCAAAAATGATTTCTTTTTGACTTCTAGATTTAAAAATATATATCTTATAATTGCTCCTTAAATGTGTAATGAATGTGTTAATAGCACAGATGCTCGCCCATTATTTAAGAGTTTTTTCATTTAAAGGGCGGTATCTGCGATTGACTAATTCAAAACTTGTTTGCTTAGGTGCCGTTTCCCAAACACTCAAAAACAAGAGAATAAGAACACTATACATTACAGAATATTGAGTGTTATCAATTAACCCATGTATCTGAGTAGCTATAAAGCCAATTAAAAACAAAGATTTCTCTAGGGTCAACCTCACAAACATATATTTAAACACTTGAAAATAATGGAGCATTAACGCACCAAATCCAAAGAGTCCCATCGCCGCTAGCGCTTGAACTAAAGTTGAGTGATACATAACAAAAAGGGGATTTCCTGAGCGTTCAACTAATGAAAGCCAACCACCACCAAAAAGCGGATATTGTTTAAAAACATCAAGACCGATTAAATACATCTCAATGCGACCACTAGATAAAGAATTTAGATCATCACCAATAGAGGCTAAGAAGAATTCCCACCATAAATAGAATGCTGTTCTACCCAAATAAAAGACTGTTAAACAAAAGGCAACAAAGATGGCACCTCTAACTAGGTGTTTTTTATTTCCGCGAATTAAAAAGATGATAATAACACCCAACAACGTTATCACAAAGCCAATCATCCCTCCGCGTGATTTGGATAACAAGACGGCAATCATTGGAAAAACCATTAAAAACCATAAGAGGTTCGTTGTGGACTTTTTAAAGATAAAGTATAAGTATGCAGGAAGTGTTAAAGATAGATAAATAGCAACGTCATTAACATTTGCCCAACCTAGTCTTCTACCCCATCCGACAAAGAGTCGGTCAAAGAAGCTCAAATCAGGGTTTAGCATAAATCCTTGGTAAGTGAAAAAGAAAAATTGTGCGGTAATCAAAATGTTTATTGCAACCAGTATTTTAAACAGATAGTCAAGGTTTCCCTTTAGCGTCGATGAATAAAAAAGGTATAAGATCAAATAAATGAAACCCATAATTGAGACAGTAAACAAGCTGATTGAAACATGATTATAAAGCAGAGGGACGACATAAGATATCGCAATCAAAAAGAATCCTAAAAAGAAAAGTCCCCTTTTCATTTTTGGTTTAAACCGAATAAAATGAAT
>CAZDCS010000199.1:1253-2143 GCA_964504015.1 uncultured Mariniplasma sp.
ACCAAAAAGGTAGTAAAAGCAATTATCGGTAAACCAAGCGCTGAAGCTGTTTCAAAGGTCATATCAGTTTTGTTAATAATGAAAAGAAGTGAAATCACTATTGGAACAGTATAAAGCGTGTTTTTAAATGATATTAGGAGGACTGTGTTGATAACAACAAGAAAAAACAAGCCAATCATATTGAATAAATTAAAGGCATGTGGGGGTGTCTCTTGATAAAAAGACCAAGAGACAAAAGAAATCAAAAAAACAAGGGAAATATATAAAGTGCTATTGAAAAACTTTTCTATTTTAGTCATATTTTTTTTGTATAATTAATTTATAAAATCAATATACTCTGCTTTCTTTGTTTTATATTTATTAAAGCGGCTTAGTATAGCAACGCCTTCTTTTATGCTCGATACTTTCAAAGTTTTTCCATTGATTTTGAATAGATGCGTTAAGTTCAAGTTCAGGGCCAGTTTCAGCATGAGTTACTCCTTGTTTTATGCCAATTGGCAGAGCGTCTTCAAATATCATCGCAATTATTCCGTGACCTTGGTTTTCTGGTGCTATCGCAACAAAATAAAAATCCATGACAGTACTTTTTTTAAGGCTTCTTAACAAGCGGTACCAACCAAAAGGAAGAAGTTTGCCGTTATTTTTCTTATTAGCCATAGCTAGGCTAGGCATAATAACATTAAAAGCGACAACTTTATCTTCTTTGTCTAAAACAAACCATAAAAAGCGCAGGTCAACAAATGATACCATTTGTTTAATGTAATAATCCATAACTTTATCTGTGATTGGAAAAAAACCATATAAATCCTTAAAAGCAATATTATACATCGCAAAAGCATCATAGATGTATTTTAGTACTTCTTTCTTAGTTTCACATTTAACAAGCTTAT
>CAZDCS010000200.1:0-2139 GCA_964504015.1 uncultured Mariniplasma sp.
TTTTAAGGTGAAGAATATATTGTTGGATATCGCTTTCTGTAAGATTTTCAATGGATTTCTGCTGCTCTTCTGTGAATTTGACAAACCCCTTCATTCGCCTTAAATACGATTCTTTTGAAGAATCCGGCGTGCCCTTAAGCTCAAAGTATAGCTCGATTTTTTGCTCGTAGTTATTCATCAAATTACCTCCTGCTTTTCAAATAATTTGTTTGAGTGGTTTGAATGACCATTAATTATTGCAGGAAGCAGGAGGTGCTCTAGCCATTTTGGCTGTTTTGCACGGCAGATTCATGAAGACATTTTATACCAATTGTCTTTTAAAAAGTTAGCCAAAAAGCAGTTTCAATTTATAACTGGGGATATATTTTCTTCCTTACCGCTTTATTTTACTCTTCAGACGCAATTCTGAGTAAGATAATATCTTATAAAAGCCTGTTTCTTCAGCCTGCTATTCCCTCAATTACCATATATTTGATTCATGGTTTCGCCGTGGGCTGTTTTGCGAAAAGTATGTATTTCTTTCGCAGAATATGTTATGATTAGAGACACGAAAAAGTATGCACTCCTTTCTGGCTTGTTGGGTTTGTCGATTTAACAATACCATAAAAGAGGCATACTTTTTCATTTTTTTATACTTTATTTGTTTTTAGCTCGTAACCCCTCGTCCTTAAACCCTCGCGATAGCGATTCCGTTCTTCTTTTTTGACACGATTACTTAATTTGATGCAATTGAGATGAGAAAATTAAAAGGAAAGATTAAGCTAGGGTGTTTTATTTTTATCAAAAATAAGCAGTTGTGTTTACCGTCAGAACCAAACCGTAGCACAGAAGAACAAGACCGAGTGATAGTATGTGTACGGAAATGTGGGGGGGGATCTGGAAAAACTCATAACAAAAATTGCAAGATCTTGTTTGACTGTGATATAATAAATCCAAGAAGGTGACACCAGTTAACTGCGTATATAAAAGTGGAACGATATAGTGTGAATGGTATTAAGGGGAGAAAGTCAATAGCCATGGTACTATAATATTACTAAAGAGGAGCACGCATCATTTTGAAAAAGATAAAAGTATATTTAGATAATTGTTGTCTTAACCGTCCTTTTGATAATCAAACGCAAATAAGAATAAGTCTTGAAACAGAAGCAAAATTATTTATTCAATCCTTAATTGTTGATAAGCAAATAGATTTTGTTTGGTCATTTATTTTATTATTTGAGAATGGGAACAATCCATTTGAAGCAAGGCGAGAAGCAATACTTGATTTTTCAAAGTACGCAATTGATATTATTAGCGCAAATCAAATGATTTTGCAAGACGCAAACGAAATTAAATCTGCAGGATTAAGAGGAAAAGATTCGTTGCATATAGCGTGTGCCATTTATGCCAAATGTGATTACTTTCTTTCTACGGATGATAGAATATTAAAATATAAAAATGATAAGATAAATATTATTGATCCAACAGATTTTATTAAAATATGGGAGGGAGCAAAAAATGACTAACACTATTATACTAAATACTGGCATGAAGGTTTTAATAGAAAAGTTAGGGAATGTAGATGCTGAAAAATTTATTTCGTTAATCATTCGTGAGCCCTTTGATTATACGAAGTGGCAAAAAGATTTATTTGAGGGAATGTCTATTGAGGAAATAAGCAATGAAGCTATGCAACTTTACAATAGGAAACAAGGGGAAGAAACCAAGGGGAAGGTTCTTTTTTGACACGAAGGCTACACATCTCAATTGACGAAGTTCCTTCTTAAAAAAAGGTTTTCTCTGCTCTGTGACGAAAGATAAAAGGATAAGAAGGTTCAGGAATAACCGGGTTCAAGGTTCAGGGTTCAGGGTTGGAGAACAAGTGACCCTAACCGTTGAACCGTTGAACCTTACAACCCGGGTACCGGGAACCTGACAACCTGAGTAATTACAAATAAAGGAAGCGTACCCCTATGACTAAACTAAGCAAAAGGGCTTTGAATGTTCGCCCCTCTCCCACCCTTGTTATTGATGCCAAAGCGAAGGAAATGAAGGCTAAAGGCGTTGATGTTATTGGCTTTGGGGCAGGGGAGCCTGATTTTGACACACCAGCTCATATTTGTGAGGCAGGTATTCAAGCTATCAAAACCGGACATACTC
>CAZDCS010000201.1:0-2135 GCA_964504015.1 uncultured Mariniplasma sp.
GCATAAATAAACAAGACATCGTTGTCTCTATCATGAGCTAAAAACACAACGGCAGTAGGTGCAAAAAAGCCAACATCCATTCCAAAGACTTTTGCCCAATGATACGGTATATTAATTGGGTCAATTAAGAATTCTTTTTCTGGTACTTGGTAAACAAGTCCTGTACCAATACAAGGTATGCCTTTCTCTCTAGCTTCAAGTTCATGTGGTTTTAATGCTGCGCGCAATCTTTCTTTGGTGTCATCTGCAAGATGTGGGTTATCATCCCATGTGGCTTGTACATAAGCTTTGCCATTACTTACAGTCTCTGGTTTATTTCTAAATATCTCTTTCTTTTGAGACGCGCCTTTGTCCTCTACTTCATCTTTATTTACAACCACCATCCTCTCTAAAAAATATGCTGTCATTTCTGTATAACCTTTTAACGGTGTCATTGTGAGAAGTAAGCGACCTTGTCCAACACCATCAACATCAGATAATCTAATCTGACACTCTAAAAATATAGAATGCGGTGGTTCTTCGTCCAAATGTATTAAATGACATCTTGCGCCTTGAAACTTTTCTCTTCCTTGTTGGTAGGATTTAAAATATAGAGTAGATGTACCACCACTAATATGTTTGATCTTTACATAATCTATAGCTCCACTAACGCCTTGTATACTACCTTTGTTTAAAATTAAATCTTTGTGAATAAGCCCTTCAGTAAAACCACCATCTTTTGAATAACCACCAAGTAGCTTTGATTGTAATACATTACGTGTGATTTCATAATTTTCACTAGCTACCCAGCAGATAATAGGATGATCGAACCTGTGCCCTTTCCACCAACTAGGATATCTACCTGTTAGATGTATAGCATCTTCAAGACAACCACAAAACGTTTTGCCTGTACGATTACCAGCTAAGAATAAACGTTCAATAGCATGCTCACCTAAATCATGAAAAGCCTTTTGTTTATCTGATGGTTTGTAATGTAAAAAACGTTTGTGATAAGTTGTTGCAATATTTGCCATAAATTTATTTTTCCTTTAGTTCTAATTGTCTTTTCTGAGCTTCTTCTTGCATCTTATTTACTTTTATTATTTCTTCGTCATTCAAAAGTTCAAATGTATCTACTTCTTTATCCAATTGATTGAAATTAAAATCAGTTTTAGCAAGATCGCTTAAAGTTTTTAAATTTGAAACTGTTTCCTTGATATTTTCACTAGTTGTAGTTTTTTCAGGATTATATTTATCTATATTAAAAGCTACTATTTGAGTTAATCTCTCGCATAATGAAAACCATTCTTTTTTTAGGTTATTAGCTCTACCTTCTATATTTTCTTCATCAAAGTTTTTAAAACAAAATATACTATCTAATCCAGTACTAGTATTTATTGCTTTAGAGGCGAGGTTTTTAAGGCATTTTTTCTTATGTTGTTCAAATAGACTACCAACAGGAATAGGTTTCTTACTACATTCTTCTTTTATTTGTTCGTACGGAGTATTTTTACTAATTAATCCATTTATATAATTAATAGTAATGTCATCTTCGTATTGTTTGAGGTAAGTGCAAACTTCGCATTTTTTCATAATACTTTAATCTTTCATTGTGTAATCAATATAGCTATTACAAGTAGTTAAGTCGTTTTCATCGTGCCCTAAGATATCAGCTATATAACTTTGTTCACTCTGTCTAAAATTTTCTTTTATTGTTTTACAGGCAATGGTTGCATAGATAGCTCGTAAATCTTTTGTTTTTACTTCACCTTCCACGAAGCTAGAAAAGTGTTTTTTTACTCTAATGCTTAAATCCTTAGAATTGTTGTTATGAAAAGATTGTTTATTATCAACGTATCTAGTATGTGTTTTTCTGAATTGCTTAAATTGACTAACGATTTCTATTGGTGAGCTTAAACATGGAATAACAAAAGAGCCTATCTCTCCCCTTCCTTTTGTCTTTAGTTGCCCTTCAAACAATAGATGTGATGGTGAATGTAGTTGAAATTTGGCAGTATAAGCTATCTCTGCAACTCTTCGACCAGTTAAAGCAGCAAAGCCTAAAACACTATTGATAAAGCGACCTGTTTTTATTAATTCCTCAGCTTTCTTAATGTAACTTTGGTAATCAAGAATTAGTTTTAAATTATCCTGTT
>CAZDCS010000202.1:0-2133 GCA_964504015.1 uncultured Mariniplasma sp.
TAACCAGTCCATCGACTTGGGAATTAAATCCGGTTTTTCTCTTAAAGCTAATGCCACACCAACAGCTATTGCTTCAAACCTAACCCTTGGAGTCGATTTAGCTTTCATTGTCTTCCTAAACCCAAACTGAAAATACTTCTTTACAAAATTAAGCATTCCTTCAAATTCATCTCTGAACAACTTTTCATTAAAATTATCTTTATTATTTTCCACGAATTCATCAAGAAAATCTTTTACACTATGAACAAATTGCTTATAATTATTTAGAAAAGCAAAGAACCGTAATACCAGTTCAGCATCTTCATGTCTTTTCTTCAAGGTATCACTAATTGGACACAAATCCGCAAATAATTTTTCTTTTGCTAATTCACTAATTAAATCCATAAATGGTCCAACATGGGTACCTCTTCTTATTTCACTTGAGACTGCTTCTACGCCTCCGGTATTAATTCTATTAAATATGTCTTGTTTTGACTCAATGGTCGTTTCTTCCCCTAACACAATTATTCTTAGAGAGTTTCTTTTAAATTTTCTTTGAAAAAAATCAGGTAAATCTTTAAATTTAAAGCCATTTAAAGACGATAGTTTTTGAAGATCATTTAATTCCAAATCATCATTTAAAAATTCTTCGAGCGTACTTGTCCTTTGTGCCCCATCAATTATTTCGTATCTGCCGTCCTCATTGTCAGAAAAAAACATAAAAGGGATAGGTAGCCCAAGCAAAACAGATTCAATAAATCTGTTTTTTCTACTTTCATTCCAAATAAAATTCCTTTGGTATTCAGGTATATAAAATTCTCCTTCTTTAAAGTTAGCAACTAAAACTTCAATAGGATAATCTTTAGTATCGAAACTTATTTCTTTTTGCATTTTTCTTATTTGACTCTCTGCTAAACTCTTCATTTCCTTTGTAATTTTTTGGTTCATTATTCCTCCCCCTGTACGTAATTATTTTTGATGTGCATTAAGATACTTTCTCCTATGGCCCTTCCTAACTCCACAGGTACAGCATTACCTATATGAACACCTAATCGCTTGTTGGTTTGAGGGTTATTCTCATCTATAAACTTATATTCTTCTGGGAACGACTGCAACAATGTTCCTTCTCTAAACGATAATGCTCTATCTTGATCTGGATGTCCAAACCTCCCATTACCATAGCCATAGAATTGAGTCGTTATAGTTGGTGCAGGCTTCTCCCATTTCATACGCCCATAAACAGCACCATAGCCTTTACCAGTCTCTCTCTTGTGGCACTGTAACTGCAACTCATCATCCCAATCCTTCCATGTTCCTCCCGGCACCGATTGTTTTATTCTAAGCTTATTCATTTTTGATAATTTAGCAGCTTTGTGAATCAGGTCATTTTTATCACATTCACCATCGCTAATAGGTGGCAAAACTCTAATAACATCCCCTACAGTGAGAAACTCTTCCTCTTTTAATTCAGGAGGTTTCAACTAAATTTTTCCTAATTTAGATGCTACTAGAACTAATCTATTTCTATTTTGCGCTACTCCGTAGTGAGCAGAATTCACAACTCTCCAATCTACATGATATCCAATTGCCATAAGCTTTTTAGTAAAATCCTTAAAAACTTCTTCCTTAGTTAACTGTGGAACATTTTCCATGGAAACTATTTCTGGTTCAACTCTCTCTATTAAATCTGCAAAGTAATATAACAATTTCCACTTATCATCTTTTCTGCCATCCTTATTATATCTTAATGCATATGTTGAAAAAGGCTGACAGGGGGCACATCCCATCAAAATTTTAATACTATCTTTGGGATACAACTTGCTCAACTCACTATTATGTATATCCTCAACACCTTTATTTATAAAGAATGCTGAATTGTTTTCCTCGTAAGCAAATTTACAGGATCCATCTAAATCAACTCCTGCAATTACATCTATACCCGCTTTCTGTATTCCATAGGTTAATCCGCCAATCCCACAAAACAAATCCACTGCGACAGGTCTCATTCTCTCACCCCATTAGATTTATTTTATCATGATTCCTAAATCATTACAAACGCTAATCTTCTGGCGGCAAAGAAACCGCAACTAAAAAAGAAACAAGAAAAGACACCCTTCAAGTTAGGGCTTGTTCCTAAATAACAAGCCCTAAGGC
>CAZDCS010000203.1:0-2120 GCA_964504015.1 uncultured Mariniplasma sp.
ACCCCTTTTTTTTGTTTTCATCTTTTTCAAGCGAGTAATCATAAAAAGATAGTTCTGTTTTACGACCTTTGTTTAAAAGATTTCCAATGGTATATCTTACACTGCGAAATAGTTTTCCAGCGTTTGTCACCGTCATCAAACTTACAAGAAACATGATCATCCCTACTAAAAATAAGATATTTGAAATATACCTCAAATGAGTCTGACCATCATAAATAGCATATAACAATAACAGACACGCAATCATACTTATAACGATAGTTATACCAATAATCTTTAGGGTCTTTAGGATCTTTTTTATGATTTATTCAGCTCTTTAATGTATCCAGCGAGCTCCTCATCATTTGCATAGATGAAATGACCCTCCGTAATTTCATGCATTTCTGGTGGAGAATTAACATAGTCATGCATTCTAGGATCATAAGTAAACCTTTTTCTTTTCTTTTCATACTTAGGATCCGGAAGTGGTACAGCTGATAGCAAAGATTTAGTATATGGGTGAAGCGGGTTAGCAAAGATTTCACTTGCCTCTGCTAATTCTACAATTTTCCCGTAATACATCACGCCTACACGGTCACTTAAATACTTGATAACCGAAAGATCATGTGCAATAAATAACAGTGTTAGACCTAATTCTTTTCGCAAGTCATTCATTAGATTGATAACCTGTGCTTGAATAGATACATCTAGTGCACTAACAGGCTCATCTGCAATAATGAAACTAGGCGTTACAATGATAGCTCTCGCAATCCCGATACGCTGTCTTTGACCACCACTAAATTCATGCGGGTAACGGGATGCATGTTCAGGTAGCAGCCCCACAGTTTTAAGGACTTTATAAACTTGCTCTAAGTTTTTACTTTTATTCTTGCTTCCAGAAATGACCAACCCCTCAGAAATAATTTCACCAACAGTCATTCTGGGGTTCAGTGATTCAATTGGGTCTTGGAATATCATTTGCATATTTTTGAAAAGTTCATAGTTATCTGCTTTGTTGTCTTTAATTCTTGATTTAATTTCTGCGACACTCTCTTGAACAACTTTATCTCTATTATTCTTTAGTTCCTCGATTTTCAACTGACACTCTTCGACACTAGAACTTTGATCTCCCAAACTCTTAATTTCTTTTTTAAGTTTTGCTATTTCTTTTGAAGAGTTTTTCTTGATTTTTTTAATCTTAAGTTTGAGACCACCGATTCCTGCAGATACTCTTTTTCCTAAAAAGAATATTTCGCCGTCTGTTGGTTCATGCAATTGAATAGCTGTTCTCCCAGTGGTTGTTTTCCCGCACCCTGATTCTCCAACTAATCCAAAAACCTCTCCTTTATAAATATCAAAATTTATTCCATCAACTGCCTTTACAACCATTTTGTATTTGCCACGTCCATTATAAAAATAAACTTTTAAATCTCTTATGCTCAAAACTACTTCTTTCTTATTTAGCATCTTGTCTCACCTCACTGGTCATCGCCTGCATGCGTTTTATTCTATCTGTGATTTCTTTAGGGATTTCTATCTTAGGAGCATCCGCATGAAGTAACCAAGTTGCTGCATAATGAGTTGGACTAATTTCAAATAAAGGTGGTTCTTCTTCAAAATCAATCTTCATTGAAAAATTATTTCTAGCCGCAAAAGCATCCCCTTTTGGTGGGAAAAGCATATTTGGCGGAGTCCCTGGTATAGCTGAAAGTCTCCCCTTAGAAGTCAAATCTGGCATCGAACTCAATAACGCCCAAGTATATGGATGTCTTGGATTATAAAACACTTCTTCGGAAGTCCCGATTTCAACAATTTTTCCTGCATACATAACAGCAATTCTATCCGCCATATTTGCTACAACACCTAAATCATGCGTTATAAATATAACAGTTAGATTCTTCTCTTTTTTTAATGAATTAATCAGCTCCAAGATTTGAGCTTGAATTGTTACATCTAGCGCTGTTGTCGGCTCATCACAAATAAGAACATCTGGATTTGCCGTCAAGGCAATCGCAATAACAATTCTTTGTCTCATCCCTCCCGAAAACTGAAAAGGAAATTGGTTAGCTCTTTTTTCCGGTTCTGCAATTCCAACTTCATTCATCACCTTGATTGTTCTTTCATGAGCTTCTAATTTGGTA
>CAZDCS010000204.1:0-2112 GCA_964504015.1 uncultured Mariniplasma sp.
AATGTGAGTTCTATGGTGATATTTTATCAATTATCTTAAGTTATTGGAATACGTCCAACATTTTACGCTTACCCTGTAGGAGAACTTTTTTTCGATTAAAGATGATTAAGAAGGTTTAAATAGAAATTGATTCCATTTATGACATTCTCAATTGAGATATCTTCGTCAATGCCATGTATTTTAGCTAAATCAGCTTTAGTTACATCCATCGGCGAAAATTTATAAACATGATCACAGATCTCATGATAATGTCTTGAATCGGTTGCAGCAACCACCAAGTATGGTGCGGGAACGACATCTGTCCAAGTTTGAGTGATCGCTTTTTGAAGGATTCTAAAATGCTCATCCATTAGACTTGTTTTTGTAGCGTTAGAATAGGCAACAACATTTACTTTGATATTTTTGTTATGAACTATTTTTTCAATTCGTTTAACAACAATATCTTTTGTGTCTCCTGGTCTAAGTCGGTAATTAATACCGATTGAAGCGCTTGACGGTAGGACGTTTATAGCATCACTGCCTTTAGAAACTGTAAAAGCTTGTGTTGTCTTAAAGAGAAACTCGCCTCCTGATAATTTAGCGATAAGCTTTATAATCGGGGTAAACAACCATAAATTAGCAAAGAGAAATCTAATGCCAAAAGAGGTTGAATGTGGGGCGATACTGCTAAATAGAGCTTTGACGGCTGGTGTTAGTTTTAACCGAAAAGAAGGATGTTGATTGAGTCTAGTAACAGCTTTTGATAGTTCGGTCAAAGGTGTATTTTTAGGGGGAGTTGAAGCATGACCTCCTTGCGAGGTTGAGACTAACTCGACATTTAAGAACCCCTTTTCGGCAATACCAATAACGGCTGTTTTTTTCTTAACACCGGGAAAGATATTGCTGATAATTGCTCCCCCCTCGTCAAGAACCATCGCGGGTTTAATATTTTTGCTTTTAAAGTAATTAACGATTGCCGGAGCCGAAGGCCCATAAATCTCTTCATCACCGGAAAAAGCTAGATATAAATCATTTTTAAAAGTTTTACCATTATTAAGTGCAAACTCAACAGATTCCATAATTGCATTCAAACTACTTTTAGTGTCGAGAGCACCGCGACCATAAATTGTTGTATCGCTAATTTTTCCGCTAAAGGGATCGTCTTTCCAATCACCAACAATAGGCACAACATCATAGTGAGACATTAAAACAGTTGGGTTTTCATCCGAATCACCTTTTAGATGAAAAACGACGCCACTATTATGTTCACTATAAGTAGAAACTTCATTGATCTTGGGATACCTTTGTTTTAAGAATTCTCTAAACCTTTTAAACTCTGTTTTGTTGATTTTTTTAGAATCTAAGTGCGAAATGGTCTTGAACTGTAACATCTTTGATAGAGATTCAATAACTCTTTTTCCATCGATTTCGTGTGTTTTTTTCATCTCAGGAAAATTACGTGGTCTAAAGTTAATTGTCCGGACGACAAGGACGATGACAAGAAGCAGTAAAACAAACAATAATAAATACCATTCCATTATTTAATCATTCCTTATCTTATACAATTTTCTTGCAGCGACTAAAGTTATCACTACACCTACAGGGACCATCAGTCCGACTAATCTAGCGCTGTTTGGTACAAATAGAAAAAACAAAGCCATAAAGATTAAAGGAATAATTGCTAATTGCCACCTTTTAATAATATAGACAATACCCAAAGCGCCAAACAAAGCGGGGATAATATTATGAAAAGCCGGTTTTAGGGTTGGTGCCTGTAGCAAAGGGGTTAAAGGAATAATTAACAAAATTCCACTAATGATAATTAATATTGTAATAATAGAACTGGCTGCGATCGCGATTGTAGCAATAACGTCGCCTTCTTCGCTTCCTTTTTCTAATTCTAGAGCATCTTGAGCATTTAGTGCGGCAGGTACCTTAATAGTAGTTAGATTGCCGGTAACAAAAGCTAAGTAAGTTCCGCTTGTGCCAAGCATTGGAGCGAATGTTATAGTTTCAATAATCGAAACGGGCCCAAAGATAACAGCAGTTGCGATAAGCCCTGGAATGAAATATTTCGGTTCAGGCCATACTCCAGTAAAAAGACTAATTATTAGAGGCACACTTGAAAATAAA
>CAZDCS010000205.1:0-2106 GCA_964504015.1 uncultured Mariniplasma sp.
ATTTGATAAACCCCAACATTTAATGCATTTACAGAATAAGTATTCCTGTATATAGTGATCGGAATATTACTAGTTTGATAATTATCAGTAGCTGTTAATGAATTTTGAATTGCTACAATATCTAACGTTTCTTTATAGCCGATTGTATATTCTTCTTGTCCGCCAGTTATAACCGGACCGACTACATCAACAACAATAATCACCACAGTTAATGTGGCTACGTTTCCGGATAAATCGCTAACTTCATAAATTAATGTAAAATTTCCCATAGGAGTTAAATTCAAAATCGGATAATTATTTTCAACTAAAACAATTAAATGTGTTAAATCACCGTCGGTTTCATCATAAGCCATGATATTAACTCTTATTTCTGCTTCTGTTATAGGATCATCTATTGTTGTTATAAAAGTTGTCATGCCATCAATAACCGGTGCTAAGTCAGGCTCAGAAACTGCCCAGTAAATAACTATACTACTAGAAGAAATGACTATATGATTGCTAGTTTCAGTGATAAGCTCAAGTTCGGTCGTAGAATGAAGCCTAACACTAAAAACCATATTATTCATATAACTTGCAGTTAACACCCCGTTTACATATAATCTCAATTCATAATCAAATACCGGGATGAAACCCTGAAAAGTTTCAAGATTCCAAGTTATAGGATCAAGTTGAGTATCACGTATTAAATTATACCAATCCCGGATAGTGCCATCAAAAATATCAGGTGTGGCATCATCAATACCTACATAAATTCTTGTTGAATCTGCATTTTCAAAAAAAATCGCTTCCGGATCCTGTATTGCATATGTAGTGCCAATCGTGCTTAATGAAACTATAAAAGCTATCAAAACTGTGAATATTGTAATTCTTATTTTTCTCATTTTATTCCCTTTCGTTGCATACGTTTTTCGCATGCTATCTAATTATATTAATGCAACCCTTATATGTTGCCCCTTAATTCCTTTAATCGTTTTTTTGCATATTCCCTTTGACCGGTCGATAGTTTCTTATCATCAATTCTTTTATCGTAATATAGTAGTTTATCTCTAGTTGTTAAATTCCCACTCAAGCTTTTTTTATCAATTCTTTTCATAACCACAATGTCTCCGGTCAAGCTGAAAATAACATTTTTTACGCCAAATTTATCTTTATGCTTTCGCATTTTTTTTAATCCCAATGATTCCCATTGTTCGTATCTATCTTCAAAAAACTTTTCATCAGTTTGCAATGGGATACCCGCTGTCATCTCTGATGAGTATATATCCCCATCTTTATTTGCAAAAAAACGCACCATTGAATACATTGTTTTTTTCATTAATAAATATACCCCACGGCGATTAAGAACCTAAATATCTCAACAGTAGGAATTGCGTATCCCTCAATAAAAATTCCCTCATCATTAATATAAGTCGCAAAATTAATCCCTATTATCTCATTAGAAACATTTAATAAAGCACTGCCAGAACTACCACTTGTTATTAATGAAGAATGGATAATGACCGGAAAATTAATTGAATGATTTATAACATCAATATCTTTAATATCACCAGTTGTTATTTTAAAAATCGAACTAGGATAGGATAAACTTTTAATATCATCACCAATTAATAGTGTTTCACTAAAAGCCAAAACTTTTAAATCAATTTGCTTTTCAATCTTTAAAATTGCTAAATCAAATCTTTGAAGATTAGATCCAGGCAACAATATACCAATATATTCATTATTCATATAATCAACAACACTAATAGTTAAAGCCTCTGAAACAACATGATTATTAGTTAATATAAAATAATGGGTTTCATTTTCATCAAAAATAACACCAGAACCAAAACCATTAGAACTATCTTTGCTCACAACCAATCGAACGGCTGAACTTTCGACACTTGCATTTTCAACATCTCTTAATGAAACAAAGACCAAAAATCCAAAAGCAGTTATGAACATAAGCAAGTATCCTAATAATTTCATATTATCAACCCCTTACTTTTTGTTTTCTAAAGCTTTAACTTTTCTTCGAGCATACATTATTTGGTTTTTAGTTAAAGAAAAATTAAATAATCTTTTTCTATAATATTCAAGTTTTTCACTATCTGATTTTTTCATGGA
>CAZDCS010000206.1:0-2090 GCA_964504015.1 uncultured Mariniplasma sp.
CGCACGCCGGGATTTGTGAGGGGGCAGTTGGGCAACTGGCTGTCCTACCTCGATTGCTTTAAAATCTCTGTGTACCCAAAATGAGGAAAAGGTTGCAGACCAAACAAATTAGACGTATGATTATCTTATGTTAAATACGTCTTGGGTTCTTGTTATGCAAACAAAATTGACACTCCGATTAGAAGATTCATTGATACAGCAAGCTAAAGGCTACGCTAAAGAGCATGATAAATCGCTTTCTCAGGTTGTAGCTGATTATTTTCAAATATTGACGCAACAAACCGAAAAACCAGTAATCTCCCCAGTTACCAAGTCATTAATTGGAGTTTTAGATTCTAGTGATATTGACCAAAATGATTATAAAAAACACTTAGAGGAGAAATACCTTTGAAGATAATATTTGACACAAATATTATCCTAGATGTCCTATTAAACAGGGCACCTTTTGTTGAACTATCAGCTAATCTTGTTAGTTCAGTTGAAAATAAAAAAATTGAAGGTTTTTTATGTGCGACAACTGTTACAACACTAGATTATTTAATATCAAAAGAAACAAACAGAAATAAAGCGAGAGTTGAGGTACGAAAATTATTGAGCATATTCAATATATCAGAAGTTAATTTAAAGGTACTTGAATTATCAATAAATTCGGAGTTCAAAGACTTTGAAGATGCTGTTCAATATTATTCTGGAGAGTGTTGTAGTGTAAATGGTTTAGTAACAAGAAATACCAAAGATTATAAACAAGCAAAATTACCTATTTATACCCCAGATGAATTATGGGGAATTATTTCAATTAATCAACATAAAAAAGCATAACAAAAAAATCCAGCTGACCGTTTAAAGCGTCATGCCTTTTGCAAAAAGACGCAAAAGTCCTGCCACTTTAAACGGCATCTGATTTAGGCGTTAGATTTTTCAGGTTATCCATTGTCGGCTAACTAAGGACATTAATAATTGCAAAAAATTTATGTTGCTATTCTGCTAATGCTGTTACAAAACTCAGTGAGTAATGCTCAAACTGTTAATTCAGAATGCGTGGTTTTTCTTCATGGCATGGGACGCTCTGCATTTTCTATGCGTTCGATGGATAAATACCTTAGTAAACAAGGCTACCATACTGTAAACCGTAGTTATCCTTCCACATCTTATACAATTGAACAAATAGCTGAAAATATCATTTCTAAACTCATAGATGAATGTAGAGTTGAAGCAAGAAAAATACATTTTGTAACTCATTCTCTAGGAGGAATAATTATAAGGTATTATTTGCAGTCACATAGCCTTCCTAAAGGGAGCCGTATTGTAATGTTAAGCCCGCCAAACAAAGGTAGCGAAATAGCCGATAGGTTGCAAGATTCGGGTTGGTACAAATGGGCTACAGGACCTTCGGGACAACAATTAACTACAGCTCCTGACAGCGTACCTAACCAATTAAAACACATTGATTATGAGGTTGGTATAATTACGGGTAGGCGTACACTTGAACCATGGTTTTCGCAGTTTATTCATGGAGAAGATGATGGTAAAGTATCTGTAAAAAGAGCGCGTCTAATTGAAATGGCAGATTTTCTTGTAGTTAATCATGCCCATACATTTATTATGAATAGTAGTCTTGTTAAAGAGCAAGTTTCCTATTTTCTACAAAACGGTTATTTCAAGCGACCTTATGAAAAGAAAATCTAACAATTTGGTCCAGCCGACCGCTGGAAGCGCAGTTCGTTTTCAAAGGTCATTTTTATATCAAAGGTCAGTGTTCTGTTGAAGTTCATCGTATATCTTCCAGCATCGGCTGACCAAGGCGTTATGCTAAAAGAAGAGCCTCAATAACTTGAAATAAGTTCACTTATAAGTTAACATTTCTTATATGAGAGAAATATTATTTTATAGAACTAAATCGGATAAATGCCCTGTAGAAGATTTTCTTGATACTTTGGATGGTAAACAAGCACAAAAAGTAGCTTGGGTAATGCAAGCAGTTGAGGAGCTAGAAAAAGTTCCGACAACATATCTCAAGAAACTTGTAAACACCAAGGGTATTTGGGAAATCCGAGTACAAATGGGAAGTAATATTTTCAGGTTTTTAGGCT
>CAZDCS010000207.1:0-1781 GCA_964504015.1 uncultured Mariniplasma sp.
GCGTAGGCGCTCGTCGGCGCTCGCTGGTGCGGTTTGTTATGATTTTTAATTTCCTTTTCGTCAAAAATAGTACCGTTCCCTTTATTCTTTATTATCTGATGTTTTGACGGCCAAATATATTATAAGGCGGTATCCTTTATTTAATATGAATATGTCAAACGCGAATATTCTGTCACTTGCTAAGTTCCATCCGCACTTCTCTCTTTAGCCCGTAGATTGAAGTTGAAATCTAAACCTTAATTTACTTCCTTTCTACTAAATATTCGAAATATTTTATTCTTAATATCTCCTTTAACTTTTGGGGTATATTTCTCTTGTACTCTCACCCATCGCTGGAATTGTCTCAATAAAGACTTAATCCTTTTTATTTGCCCCTCAATTTGAAACTCAAGCTCTTTTCGCAAAACATCTGCTTTCGCATTAAAAACAAAAGTTTTAATACCAGGAATCTTTCCTTTTATATCAGCTTATATCAGCCAATTTGTCTTTCTCGAATTGAATAAAGATATTGAAGTGTTGCTCAAAGATATAGTTATTTAACTGAACAAATATGTTGCCTTGTGTATCAACAATCTTAACATTATGGATATTTTCATTAATCCAACGCTGATTTTCCACAAGTCGCTGATATAACTTTTCAATTTTTTCTATTAATTTAAAACTACCGAGGCATCCTCTTAACAAAGCTGACATTTTACCTTGATCTTTTTTCCATTCCTGTTCTCTCTGCCACAGTAATGGTCTAACTTGGGCAGAAGCTTCGTCTGTTAAATTAGAAAGGCAAATATTTGGGGCAACTCTTCTAATGGCATTTTGTTCTTCATATGCATATGCAAGTTCAGAGAAGGATAAATACCCCAATGTCGATACTGAATAAGTAGTTCTTTCTTCTTTTCCGTTTAATATTAACTTACCTAAACCGAGCATAATAGAAGCTAAATCAGTGAGACATTCGTTTTCATCTGTATTTGTTAAGTTGACACCTTTTGTATGTAAGACAAAATGAGTAATTTCATGAGCCAAAATTGCGCCTAATGCCTTACTTTTCTTCTCATAAATAGAAGATACTTTGATAGCACTGCCTTTAATTTCTGCCGCGGTATGTTTGGTTCCGACAAATAATCCTGAACCCAAGATGCTATCATAGTCCACCTTTGGAGTTACTGTCAACCCTATATGTTTTGCTATCTTGTTTACGCCTTCCTGAATGTTTGGCGGAATTATAGCAGCTTGTCCTCTATCAATCATTTTTAGCGTCTCTTCAAGTGAGGGTATAATCCCAAACTCTAATTCGCTGTAAAATTTATTTGTGGGTTCAAAGAGAAAATCTTCTGACGAGAATTTAAAAAACCCCATCGTTTGATTTAAATAATCAATTTTTTTATCAATCCAATTTTTATCTATCATTTCTAAATCGTTTTTTAAAGAGAACCCAAAATACACGGGATAATTATTATGTTCAAAAGCCGTCAAAATTTCAGATAACGTCCAAGCTCAGCGACTGAGACCGCGTCAGTGGTCACAGTCGCTGTAGCATCTTGTTAGGAATTTTTGATTAAGATTATTTATCTTTTTGCTGAGCTATAGATTGACGCCTAAGCTCCATTGCTTTTTTTATTTTTTCTTTTCTGACATAGATTTGATATAGAACATCCTTCATAAGTTCAAGTAGTATTCCAGCGCGTTCAAGGTTCAATTTTGGTAAATATGGGTGTGACCCATCATGCCCAGCAATGACTATTTGTTTCAATTGTTCAAATGTTTCATCATCAACATGTGCC
>CAZDCS010000207.1:1793-2080 GCA_964504015.1 uncultured Mariniplasma sp.
CAGATCTTTTAATTGTTGTAGAACTTTATCTTTTCCATCTGCACCCAGATCTGCTGACATAGATTGGATTGTTCTTCTACACATTGCGACAAAAGCATTAAAACGAGAAATCGAGTAACATGATAAAGCTTCTCGAAAATTATCTGCTACTTCATTGGGCAAATATTCATAATCAAAAGTTTCTTGTGAACCAGATGGATACATTTCTGTAACTTCACTATTGTCATTCGGAGAAGCTGCTAGAATGACTCCTCCACAAGTTCTGCAACTATATTTTTTCCAAACGC
>CAZDCS010000208.1:0-2079 GCA_964504015.1 uncultured Mariniplasma sp.
AAATTTGATTGGGATAAAAAGAAGGATAAATCCAATACTAAGAAATATGGTATCACTTTCGAAGAGGCACAAACTGTCTTCTTCGATGAACATGCAATCCAATTCTTTGATCCGGAACATTCTGAAGATGAAGATCGCTTTCTTCTGCTCGGAGCAAGCTTCAAATCAAAAACCTTGGTAGTTTGTCATTGCTTTAGAGAGAAAGAAACAAAAGTACGGATTATCTCTGCAAGAAAAGCAGATAAAGATGAACAACAGGTATATTGGAGTGAAAGAAAATGAAAGACCATTATGATTTTTCAAAAATGAAGGGAAGAAAAAACCCTTATATTAAATACCTTAAACAACCTGTTACCATGCGCATAGATTGTGACTCTGTTGATTATTTTAAATCATTATCAGAGGAGTCTGGTATCCCATATCAAACATTAATTAATTTGTATTTACGTGATTGCACAATGACTCACCGTAAACTAAAAATGCAATGGCAACCTTAAATAAATTCTAACGAATAAGATTAGATTGTGTGAGCGCAGCGAACCACAATCTGAACCGTTTGTTGGACAAGCCCGGGTGTATTAAAACGACAAATTTTAACAGAAAAATCGACTTTAACTTAGGTAGGAGAGAATGGGATTAGATCTGGCATGAAACTTGCTATTAGAAAATATCTTATTCGCTGATATTTCAACAGTTTAAGCGGAGCGGTGATTGGCGAAAAAATAGTAATCCGTTCATAACGGCTCATTTATTTGTACGGTCTTCGTAAGTAATTTTTATAATCCACCTGAAAAGATTACTATTCACAGTAGCAGATGTCAATGGGGATTTTTTTGCAGATGTCCCTTGTCTGTCGCTTAGGCTTCGCCCAACAAAGCAAATGCACTCGGACAGTTAAAAGCATCACACAAAAAACACGCAACGCTTTTAACCGCCGGTGACTTGCGACATTAGTGCCCCATAATAAAAAAATATGAACATAGTCTCAGAAAAAAATGAAGTATTAAATGCTTCTGTATCAATTCAAGATATTGAAGGTCATTTTGGTCTCGTAATAGAATCAAGAGGCGGTGCAAAAGGAAAATCAAATGAAAGAAATACCGATTATCTTCCAGCACTTGATACTGTATTAAGCATAATTTCCAAGACACATACAAAAATAATAAAAGTATTCATTGTGTCTGCAAAAGCTCTTAAAATTTGGACTATGGAAGAACGGGCACTAGAAATAGATGGTTCAAGAAATATAGACCTTTCTACTTACGACTTAAAAGCCTTAAGGGGGTTGTTGTGCAAAGCACAACAAAATAAAAAAGAAAACCCAGAAAGCAAAGGTGGCAACCCGACCAAAAAGATATAATTGAATCCAAGTTAACTTCAAAAGAATGGAACAATATAGTTCAGGGAAATACCAAAGTTCTTACAATATCTGATAAAGATGTTAATTCTCAAACAGAAGCTTTTAAACCTGAAGACGCTGAAAGAGCAAAGGAAACAGTATCTCGATCAATTGCAAATAGACGGGGACAACCTAAATTTAGAAAGTCATTATTAAAAACCTATAAAGAACAATGTGCAATTACAAAATGTAATATATCTTCAATTCTTGAAGCGGTTCACATTGTTCCTTATCAAGGAGAAAATACAAATCACATTACTAATGGCATTCTGTTAAGAGTAGATGTACACACCTTATTTGATCTTGGCCTTATTGGAATAAATAAATTCTACAAAATTGTTGTGTCATCATCATTAATTGATTCAGAATATGAAAAATACAATGGTGAAGAAATTCATCTTCCAGAATTAAAACATGAACAACCTAGTTTGGCAGCACTTGAGTCATGTGCGTTACCATACAGGCACTAACAATTAAAATGCACATGGAAGGTCAAAAGCTACACTCCTCGTACCTCGTCGCTACGCTTTTGCCTTCCTGTGATTTTGGCCGTTCAAGGCGGCTCTGGCACCTTAACAAGGAGCTGGACAGGGATTAGCCGAAGTGGAAAATTGAGTAGTGATAAGGTGAAGATGGGGTCAGGTCTCATTTTGACCCTACCCTTTGTGTTGTAATCAAAA
>CAZDCS010000209.1:0-2068 GCA_964504015.1 uncultured Mariniplasma sp.
AATACTTATAATCTAATTGATTACTTTCTTTTTTTATAGTGTCTACTTTAGAGGTATCATATCAGTATCTAGTTTTTTTTATCTTTTTGGAGCTATTTATCACACCTCAACTTAATCATCTATAACAATAAATCCTAATCCAATTGCCTTAGGTCCTGCGTGAGCTCCTACAACGGGAGTTAGATAGCTCGAAACAACTTCTCGATCAGGAAAAACCTTTTTAATCTCTTGCTTAAACCACAGCACTGCTTCATCATTGTGCGCATGTGAAATAAAGGTAACAACATTAAGACCTTTAGTATCTTCGATATACTTATCTAAGACGCGTTTTTGCGCTTTTTTTGTTGTTCTGATTTTTTCTAGAGAAATAACTTTCCCCTCATCACCCACCATTAACAATGGTTTCATTTGCAACATTGTCCCTAGTGTTCCTTGGAGTTTTGATAATCTTCCATTTTTAACTAAATAAAGTAATGTATCAACAGCAATATAAATTTTATCATTATCTCTTATTTTCTCAAGATGAGATATAATTTCTTTAACTGTTTTACCTTCTTCAACTAAGCGATGCGCCTCTAAGACCATATATGCTTGCCCGTAAGCAAGAGTTAATGAGTCAAATACTGTGATTTTAAGACTTTGTTCTTCTGCTGTTCGCTTAACTGCCTCAAATAACCCACTCATCTTAGAAGATATTGTTATCACAATCGCTTCTTCATATCCTTGTTTTTCTAGTTGCTCAAAATACTCAACCATTTTACCAATTGAAACATATGATGTTTTAGGTATATCATTAGGGTTCTTTGTAATTCTTTCATAAAATGTTTTGGCATCCATATCAACAAAATCTTTATAAGATTCATCGGCCCCAAAATGGATTGAAGACCTTAAAACAATAATATCTTTAGGATAATCCAGATAGTCAATCCCTGAGTTACTACACGTTAGTATCGCTATTTTTTTCATATGTCCTCCTAATTACTTGTTCTTTATTTATATTTTATCAAATAACTCGCTAAAACTGTCAATATTCTCATATTTTGTCAATCTAGTCTTGTGTTGATGTCCTTTGTTAAAAAGAATAACCCGACAACCCAGTTCCTTTGCCACTTGCGCATCATGAAGCGTATCACCGATCATAACAACCTCTTTAGCATCAATCTTTTGCTCTTTAATAAAAGCTTTTGCTACATCAACTTTGCTTTTCGCATAAATATTTGATGTGCCTAAGATATCTTTGAAAAGGTGTTTGATTTTATAATGTTTTATTTGCTTCATCAAATTAGTAGTTTCTGATGCTGATAAGAGAACATTATTATATCCCAGCTTCTCAAAATGAATAATAGCTTCAACAACACCTTGATGAAGCTTCAAATCCAAGCTGCGTGGTTGGTACTTTTTAATAAAACTTTGTGCTAAAACCTTAAAACTGGTCTTTTCTAAATCATAAACCTTAGCATAATAATCCTCGACTGGAAAATCAAAAATCATGAGGTATTTCTCAAAAGTAACTGTATCTCTTTTTTCCTCAAGCAACATCTCATTTAATATCTCATAACATAAAATCGCATCATCTAACACTGTTCCATTAAAATCCCAAAAAATATACATCCTGTATCCTCACTTATGATAGGGGTGATTTTTTAAAATCATAAATCCCCGATATATTTGTTCAACTAATATTAAGCGCATTAGCTGGTGCGGAAATGTCATTTTAGAAAATGATATTTTCCGATTAGCCCTTCCAATTACAGGTTCACTAAGACCATAAGACCCACCAATAACAAACACTAAATCGCCTTGATGATAAGTTGAAACATCATCAAGCAACTTAGAAAAATCAACGCTACTTACCAGCTTAGCTTCAATCGCTAGTGCTATAAGATAATCACTATCTTTTAGTTTAGCTAATATTCTTTCTCCCTCAGTTTTTATTCCTTTAGAAGTTGACTCATCTTTAACTTCAATAAATTCCATTTTATTAGGAACTTGTTTAGCATAATATTGGATACCTTGTACTAAGTACTTTTGATTTAATTTTCCGACAACAATAATTTTTATCATATTT
>CAZDCS010000210.1:0-2068 GCA_964504015.1 uncultured Mariniplasma sp.
TTACCGATGAACTCTATGCTCTTCCTGATAATGTTTTTTCTGATACCTTAGGAATTGAGAGCATTGCTGATGAAGTAAAGCGGTTAGTCTATAGTAAAATGAAGGATAATTATGGCGAGAACCCCCATCAAATTGTTAGAGACCGCGTGATTCGCGAGCTCAAAAACATTATTGATAATGAGTTTGGCCCCAATTACTACATTTCCCATCTTTTAGTGAAAAAATCCTTGCAAGACGGATATTTAGTTGGTTCAAGGGGGTCGGTGGGGTCATCTTTAATTGCTACTTTGCTAGATATCACTGAAGTTAATCCGCTAAAACCACATTACCGTTGCCCAAAGGGAGATTTCACTGTTTTTAAACTATCTGCAGAAGAAGTTGTTAAATACGGAATCACACCAGAAGAAAAAGCGTTTCAATCATATTTTGACAATATCCAGTGTGGTTATGATTTACCAACAAAAAATTGTCCAATTTGCCAAACAAAATTAGTTAAAGATGGACATGATATCCCATTTGAAACATTTCTAGGGTTTGATGGCGATAAAGTCCCTGATATCGATCTGAACTTTTCAGGAGATTATCAAGCTATTGCTCATGAATATGTTAGAGAATTAATGGGAAAGGATAATACCTTTAAAGCGGGGACAATTCAAACGGTTGCTACCAGAAACGCTTTTGGTTATGTAAAAGGCTATTTAGAGGATAAAGGACTGGAGTTAAGAAATGCTCAAGTAGAAAGAATGGCTAAAAAGATTGAAGGAGTCAAACGGTCAACTGGGCAACACCCTGGAGGAATCATTGTTGTTCCTAAATCAAAAACAATTTATGATATAACGCCAATCCAATTTCCGGCTAATGATACAACAGCAAACTGGAAAACCACACATTTTGATTATCACTCATTTGAAGCGAATTTACTAAAACTAGATATTTTAGGTCACGATGACCCAACAATGATTAAATTTTTAATGGACTATGTCCATAAAAACCCTGATGAATTTGAATTTAATAGGGCACAAGATATTCCACTTGATGACCCAAGTGTTTACAAACTTTTTTCAGGGACAAAAGCGATTGGTCTCGAAGAAGATGAAATTATGAGCCCTGTTGCGTCATTTGCGATTCCAGAATTCGGAACTTCTTTTACACGGCAAATACTTGCTGATACAAGGCCGCAAACTTTTGCTGGGTTAGTTAAAATTTAGGACTATCGCACGGAACTGATGTTTGGCTTAAAAATGCTAAAACACTAGTTAATGGAACGGGTGAATACGGCGAAATTTCTTTTAATGATATTATCGCTTGTCGCGATGATATTATGGTTCAGCTATCAGCCCAAGGGATGACTCCTAAAAAAGCATTTGAAATTATGGAGTTTGTGCGTAGAGGTAAGCCATCAAAAGATAAAGCAAAATGGCTTGATTACGAACAAGAAATGCGAATTAATAAAGTTCCAGAGTGGTATATTTGGTCTGCTAGTCAAATCAAATATATGTTTCCTAAAGCACATGCTGCGGCATATGTTATTATGGCGGTTAGAATAGCTTGGTTTAAAATACATAAACCACTATTATTTTATTCGGTTTTCTTTTCAAAAAGAGCCTCACAATTTGATTATGAAACAATGGTAGCAGGATCAAATGCGATTAGAAATAAAATTAGTGAGTTAAATGATGAATACAGACCAACTGTTAAACAAGTCAGTCAACTTGTAACACTTGGTGTTGCCCTAGAGATGACAAAACGCGGGTTCGTCTTTTTACCACTCGAGATTAACAAATCAGCAGCAACAACTTTTGTGATGGAAGATATGGGGTTAAGATTCCCCTTTAAAAGTATTGAAGGACTAGGTGAATCAGTTGCTTATGATGTGATTGAAAAAAGAGCGGAAAAACCTTTCGTTTATTTAGATGATATTAAGGAAAGAACAAAAATTAATAAAACAGTTTTTGCAAAACTTGAGGCTTACGGAGCATTTAAAGAATTAAAAAAAGAAAATAATGTGATTGATAAAGGTTTATTTGCACTTTAAGGGATAATTATTATATAATAAAGTAGAAGTAAT
>CAZDCS010000211.1:0-2050 GCA_964504015.1 uncultured Mariniplasma sp.
TTCAATAACTTCCCAGACGTCAATTCCCATTCTGTGGCACAATAGGGCCATTTCATTGGCTAGGGCTATATTTATATGATTTTTATGATTTACGCTGATTTTTATATAATGATTTCATCATATCTAATCATAGTAATCAGCGTAAATCAGGGTCTAATATGTTGTCTAATATGTATATATGGGTAATTTTCTAAAGTATTTGCCTGTGTTTTAAAAATGCGAGTAATTACTTCCCGTAACTAGGGGAACGGTTATCAATCAAATCTTTCGTTAAGATAATCATATAATTTGCTATTAATCCTAAAACCTTTTTGTATTGCCAAGTCCAAGTATCTAATTACTGAATCAGTGTAACCTACTTCTTGCGCTTTTATCAAAATACCAATGAAGCCTGTCTTATTTAAGTTGTAAATATCAGCAATATTTCTTGCGTCTGTCTCATCTATTACAACTAAATCAGCATTTAGCTGCAGAGCCAAAGCCAATACTTCTGACTCACCATAATCTAAATCCTTGGCAAATACCTTAATTATTTCTTGATTGTTAACTGTTGCAATTTTAATAGTTTGAGTGCTAATAAGTTCTTCTATTTTATAAATATTGTCTCTGTTAGTTCCCTTTATCACAACCTCATTATAAACTGCTTTAGGTATTAAAATTTGCTTATATATCTTTTTTATCAAATCCAAGCTATTAATTTTTGATAGATTTATAATCGGAGAAGAATTGAAAATCACAATGTTACTATCACTTTTTCCCATACTCAATATCCTCTTTTAAATCTTCCATGCTATAATGACGCTCAACGTTTCTAGAACCTAGTAACTCGTGGAAATCCCATTTATTCATCTGTGCCAGTTCACGAGCTTTTCCAAATGAGAGCATCTCCCTTTCATAAAGGGTAACAGCTAGTTCAATTAATAAAATTTGGTTTTTTTGCTTGTCAGGAATTTTCATTGCTCGATATATATCAACAGGAATACTAATATTTGCCTTCATTAAAATCTCCTCCTTGGGGACGATTCGCCCCCCCTGCCCACCTGGCTTACACCTTCTCCCACTCAAAGTTAACTATATTCTTTTCTGTTTCACTAAACTCTATGCCAACCAGGCAAATATCAGCTTTTGAGTCTAAATATTTCTCGTAGTATTTTCTCTCTTTTATCTGTTTTAAGGCTGTGCTCTTTTCTTCTGTGTTCTTGATGACTTTGAATTCAATTATATATATCTTGTCTTCGATAAATAGCGTCAAATCTATTCTGCCTTTGTTGGTAACATCTTCTCCTATTATCTCTATGCCTAATGACTGCAGATACACATATATTATGCTTGCATAGAAACCTTCGTAGCCTTTTATGTGGGTTAGATTGTTGTATGGTATTGATGCGAATATTCTTTTTAGCGATTGTATGAAATTTTCTACCTCACCTTTGATAAGCGCATAGTAAATGTGCTTTTTTTCTTCTGCAGCTTTTGTGTTTAAAAAATACTCTAATATGATATCGTTGAATGCAACTTTTACTTCTTTGTTTGGAAAGCACATTTTGTATTCTGTCCCAAATGGAAGCAAATGTGTCTCTTTTATTGTCAAATACCCCGCCTGAAATAAAAGCACTTCCACATCTATTCTTTCTACGTCAAATACATCTAGCAGCTTTTTATCTACTAGCAAGTTTGACAAGTTCGGCAAGAAGTATTTTTTTTCTTTTATCAGCTTTATCAAAAAGCTCGGATTTCCACTTGCAAACCAGTAGTTATCAAATTCTTTGTTGTTTAAGTATTGCAGCATGTCAAAGGGGTTGTATATTTTGTCTTTTAAAAACCAGTAGCCATCGTACCATTCTTTAAGTTCTTTAAAATCAACATCGATTAAGTATTCTTGGAAACTCTTTTTTACGTCTTTTTCTGTGTAGCCGCAGATATTGCCGTATTTGGGTAAAAGTGATATGTCGCTTAGCATGTTTAGTCCGCTAAATATTGATGCTTTTGAGAATTTGGATACTCCTGTTAGAAAGCAAAATTTTATGTGGGCGTCGTTTGCTTTTATGAT
>CAZDCS010000212.1:0-2043 GCA_964504015.1 uncultured Mariniplasma sp.
CCAAATCGGTTTTTAGCGTGCACGACCAAAGTAGGTTGGCAGGCCGAGCGATCTTTATGGCAAGGAAGTTCGATAACACCGTATTACGATAAAAATATTGGCAAATACATTAGCAGCAGTGTCAAAAAATCAGAAATAGGCGTTGTCCCTATCTTTGGCGGGATTTCTAGAACTGACAATCAAATTGTTCAAATTTGGTATCCCTCGAACGACTATCATGATCAAAAGGGAATTTTAACGGGGTGTTACAACTATTCCAAAAATGCCTATAAGATGGGTGTGTTACCTATCAATGAACGTCTTGATGAAGCTCAAGATGGGGCGAAATTGTTTGGTGAAGAATTTGGTGCAGGACTGCACAACGGTGTTGCGATCGCTTGGCAACATATGCCCTACATTAAAGGTGGCTGGGCGCAATGGCATCTAGTGGGTAACGTCACCGAAAGCGTTAAACACTTTAACCAGTTGATTCAGGGTACGGGAATAGACGGCAGTAATGAACCCAACTTTTTTGTTGTGGGTGACCAGCTGTCTTCCATACCTGGGTGGATGGAAGGTGCTATTGCAGCAGCATTAAATGCATTATCACGCGCCGCTTACAGTGATTTTGAAATACCTCATCTTGCAAGCTTACCCGATACACGTGTTATGGTTGAAGGTATTTAGTTAAGCATTATGCGATTGAAGTGGCAGTACTTTTGACTTTTGTTGCCACTCTAATTATTTGGGTAAATTGTATTCGTTTTTAGATGGCGCTATATAGTGATCATTATTGATACTTTTTAGGACAATTTATTATGATAAGAAAAACATTCTTTATACCTTTGTTAGTTACATTTTTAATTGGTTGTGAAACCTTGCAACATACGGACAAGACATCAGCAACTGATCAGCTACTTGTTGGCACTTACTTAACCGCGTCTGAGATTGATGAATTTATAGAAGCATTACCACGGGATACTGTTTCAGATTCAAAAATTCGCGTGGTAGAAGTCGTCGACGAAAATGGCGTTGGTCTTTATGGGGTTTACCGACCTAAGGAAATACTAGGTAAAGCTAATTTACATCAGATCGCCACCACCGAAACTTATTATATACTGAAAGGACATGGCACGTTGGTAACAGGTGGTGAAATAATTGATGGTGCATTTGCTTCGCCAACATCTATTACTATTAAAGGAACAGCTATAAAGGGAGGAGTAAGTCGTCGTGTTGGACCAGGTGATGTTATTATTATTCCAGGTTACACAGCTCATTGGTGGAGCAAGTTGGATGAAGATCTATCTTATATTAGCTTTCGAACGGGTCCTCATAAGAAGATAGAGATCCATTGAATGGACGGGCAATAATTTTTTTCGCACCTGTCGGTTCAATTATAAAACACTAACAGGGCACCCTGAACAGCCCCCATTTTCAGGGCGTTGGTCTTTGAGGAATTATTGTGCAATAAGGTTTCGCGATCACACATAACAATCGCATCCACTTAACCGTAAAAAAGGCTCAAGCCTTGAATATACATTTTTTATATTTCCTACTTATCCATCTCTCCCATCCAAAGGTCAGATTATACGAGGCTACTTTAATCCCTCTAAAATAATCTCTTCAAGTTTATTACTCACTCTCAAACTATTTTTTTTAAAAAGATTAAATATAAAGGGGACAGCCACAATGGCGTTAAGTTAAGCTTTTCCTGCCCCTAAAAAACCATTTTTTTCTTCCTCTTTTGATAATTAGCACTCTTAATACCTTTCGTATTTTTACCTTCTCTATTTGTAGGTCTAGCATATTTCCTATCAGGACGAATGGCGATTTTATTGCTGAATGGTTACGAAAATAATAATAAGGTCATCTTCACAAAAAAATCTCTTCAATATAAGAATAAATAAATTTATTCTAAAGAAGGTACTTTAGCCGAAGGGGTATCTTTTAGCGTATGTTCCAAATGCACATCTTGATCATCAAAGAAGATGTCTGCTCCAAAAGCTTTAATGACTTCATATTTTTGTACACCACCTTGAAAAAAAGCTTCATCTACACGTACAC
>CAZDCS010000213.1:0-2021 GCA_964504015.1 uncultured Mariniplasma sp.
TTTTCTCCGCTCCGCTCCGAAAATGATTTTATATTTAGAAAAAATTGGCTATAATAAAGCTATTGCTTAACTAAAAATACTATGGCTACATACGAAGATTTTAAAACCCGTTTCAAATTATTAGCTGGCAAGCACAAACATTTGTTAGTTAATACATTATCGAATATTTTCACTATGCGATTGATTGGAAATAAAACTCACGGCGATTTAGCAGAAATCGGCATGGTTGAGTTTATCAATCAATTTATGTATGACTTCAAAAGCGTTCATGTTGGTAAAGATAAATTTAGGGCAAAAGAACATGAAGAAGATATTTTAATCATAAACGAAATAACAAAAACGGAATTTCCAGTAAGTTTAAAGGCATATGGCGATGGTCCTCTACAACTTTCAACTGATAGCAGTCAAAAGTTATTTCCTTTTCTTGTATCACAAGGGAAAAATATCACTGACAAAAAGAAAATTGAGCAGATTTTCAAATCAAAAGAGTTTGAGGATTTTGACGCAATTAACATAATGCCACTTATCTATGACGAGAAAAAACAAAGGTGCAATATTATGATTTTTGATCATAAAAAAGCAATTAAAAAAACCTCGCAGATTGTTTTCGTTGACAAAAATAAAAGGTTTGATAACCAAACACAAAAAATTATCAACGGAAAAGGCAGAAAGCATCCCATTTTTATGTTTATTGATTCTGGTGGAAATTACATTTGTGAAGTGAGATATGGTGGGGCTTCTGCAAACGCACTCCAGCGTGGACTTTGGACACACACAAAAAACGCCGTTTCTTATTTTGATTCACTTACAAACGGGTGGATAGATTATTCTCACAATCACACACTTGTAAAACTATTTAGCCTTGCACTAAATAGTTCTAAAAAGGGGCATGAATTGGCGAATAATATTTTGCAAAAAGATATTGATCATTTGAAAACAATATGATTACTACTAGCCAACTAAACATTTTTAACGAGCCAGTATTAACTGTGCCGAAGACGGAAGGCATAAAGTATGCCGGATCGAAATTAAAAATATTGCCACACATTATTAAACTTATCAGTGAGTTAGACAATATAAAAAACGTTCTTGACGGATTTAGTGGCACGACTAGAGTTTCGCAAGCTCTGGCTCAACTTGGATATGATACAACTTCCAGTGATGTTGCTGTATGGTCTGAAGTTTTTGGTACTTGTTATCTAAAATCAAAAAAAGAAGATTCGTTCTATCAAAAAATTTTAGATCATCTAAATAAATTGAAAGGATATAATGGGTGGTATACAAAACACTATGGTTCTAATAAATTAAACGGAGCAAAGCGACCCTTCCAAACCAAAAATACTAGAAAATTGGACACAATTAGGGATGAGATTGAAAAACTAGATTTAATATGGGAAGACAAGTGTGTCATCTTGACGAGCTTGATTTATGCCTTGGACTCAGTTGATAGTACGCTTGGGCATTATGTATCATATTTGTCAAAGTGGTCTCCGCGTTCACATAATGATTTATTTTTGAAACTACCGAACCGATTTGAACACAACGGAGGGCATAAAATAATTTGTGGTGATATTTTTAATACGATAGAAAAAAATAAATTTGATTTAGTTTATTTTGATCCTCCTTATGGATCAAACAACGAGAAAATGCCGCCCAGCAGAGTTCGTTATGCATCGTACTATCACATATGGACAACTGTGATCAAGAATGATAAACCAGATGTTTTTGGTAAAGTTAATCGTAGGGTAGATAGTAGAGATTTAGAAGCGGCCTCAATTTTTGAAGAATTTAGAAAAGACGAGGATGGAAAATTTATCGCAATGAAAGCATTAAGAGATTTAATTCGTAAAACAAATGCCCGTTATATTTTGCTGTCGTATAGCTCTGGTGGTAGAGCGACAAAACAAGAATTGAATGACATAATGCATGAATCAGGGAAGTTATTAAAAGTGGTTGAAATAAATTATAAGGTAAATGTTATGGGTGGGATGCGTTGGACAAATGAATGGACAAAAGATGAT
>CAZDCS010000214.1:0-1989 GCA_964504015.1 uncultured Mariniplasma sp.
CCAATAAAAAAATCATTCTAATTTTTTCTACTATCTCTTTTACTTCCCATTCTTTATTGTTTTCTCCAGGATAAAAAAGATTAATCAAATTATCTACTTCATCTTTAATTAAAGATTCCACTACTTGTTCACGATCTTTTCCTTCTAAAAATTGCCTCCGAAACTTATTAATAAATTGACGATGTTTATTAACAACATTATCATATTCTAAAACTCTTTTTCGAGCATCAAAGTGAAACCCCTCAATTTGTTGTTGAGCTTTTTCAATAGCATTAGAAACAATATTAGCGCTAATTGGTTGATCTTCAGCAAAGCCCATTTTTTTTATTAAAGACTTAATTTGAGTTACTCGATCTGCTCCAAAAACCCTTATTAAATCATCATCTAAAGAAATATAAAATTGACTATAGCCAATATCTCCTTGTCTCCCCGCCCGACCTCGTAATTGATTATCAATCCGACGAGCATCATGTCTTTCAGTCCCAATTACAAACAAACCCCCAAAAGATTTTACTTCATTAGCCTTGTTTTGATGGAAGGGATTTCCACCTAAAACTATATCCACTCCTCGTCCAGCCATATTAGTAGCCACAGTTACTGCCCCTTTTTGACCAGCTTGAGCAATAATAACTCCCTCTTGTTCGTGATTTTTAGCATTAAGCATCTGATGTTTAATCCCCTGCCTATTTAACAATTGCCCTAAGTACTCATTTCTTTTAATAGAAACTGTCCCGATTAAAACTGGTTGTCCTTTTTGGTTAAGTTCTTTTACATTCTGAATCAATGCCTTAAATTTTCCTTCTTCGCTATTATAAACTTTATCTGGTAAATCTTTCCTGATCATTGGCTTATTGGTGGGAATAATAACAACTTCTACTCCATAAACCTTATAAAATTCTTCCTCAGAAGTTTTAGCTGTTCCAGTCATACCAGATAATTTCTGATACATTTTAAAATAATTTTGAAAAGTAATACTAGCAATAGTTTTAGATTCTTTTTGAACCTTAACGCCCTCTTTCGCCTCTATTGCTTGATGTAAACCACCAGAATAACGACGACCAGGCATTAATCTTCCTGTAAATTCGTCAACAATTATTACCTGTCCATTTTTAACAACATAGTTTTTATCTTTGTGATACAAAACTTGTGCTTTTAGAGCCTCTTCTAAATGATAAATTTCTTTTGCTCCTTGTTCTTCGTAGATATTTTTTACTTGCAAAATATTTTCTACCCTATCAATTCCTTTGTCTGTTAAGAATACTGCCTGCATCTTTTCATCAACTTGGTAATCAACATCTTTTTTTAAACGCAAAACAATGCTTCTATGTTCATGATATTTCTTTTCAGCTTCTACATCAGGAGATGAAATAATTAAAGGGCTTCTGGCTTCGTCAATTAAAATAGAGTCGACTTCATCTATAATAGCATAATCAAGTCTTTTTTGAACACATTTAGAGAGATCATAAACTAAATTATCTCTCAAAAAATCAAAACCAAATTCCTTATTAGCTCCATAAACAATATCAGCTTGATAAGCCTCTTGACGGCTTGCTGGTCTAAGAAAATCTTCTAAAACTTCAAAGCTTCCTCGCTCGTCTCTAATTTGGTCTTTTTTTTCTTGTCTCTTCTTAGTAGACAAAGATTGACCGATTTGTTTCTTATTTGTTGAGTCAAAGATCTCTGTTCCACTCTCTCGATATAAAGGATCATACAAATAAGCTTTGTTTTGTTGATCAATACAACCAATAGTAAATCCTAAATAATGATAGACTTGCCCCATCCAAACAGCATCCCTTCGAGATAAATAATCGTTAACAGTAATAATGTGAACTCCTTCTCCTTTGAGCCCTTGAAGATAGGCGGCTAAGGTAGCCGCTAATGTTTTTCCTTCTCCAGTCTTCATTTCTACTACTTTACCTTGAAAAAGAGCAATCCCAGCCATTAATTGAACATCATAGTGTCGTTGGTTAAGATTTCTTTTAGCTGCTT
>CAZDCS010000215.1:0-1982 GCA_964504015.1 uncultured Mariniplasma sp.
CGATAAATATATGGTCTAAATTATTGATATTAAGTAATACCACATGTCTTTCTAAGTCAATGATTGCCTTACCATATCCAAACCACTTTACATTTATATTTTTTTTACGTGCATCGGTTAATCTACCTACAATCGTTCGGTGATAAGCAGGAACATTACGAATATCCTCTGGTATTTGTAATACCATGTAAAAATTCATCTCACGAGTTTCTCCTTCTTCATTATATTCAGTGCTTTGATTTGACTCGATATAGATGGTATTCCCATTTATTTTTACTATGCCTTTACCATTCCATATTTTATTGTACTTACTAAAGTATTTCGTCCACTGAAACGCAACTTGGTAGTTTGTCTGATAACCATCAAGCTCTATAGAAGCCTGAGACAAAGCCTCTTTAAGTATGATTTTTCGGTTTTCATCAGATAGCTTTTCTTCTTTGGCATACTTGTAAACCAATGAAATAATAGCCTTTTTAGAAGACGCAAAAGACCTTATGATTGCTGACGTGTATTTTGCTTTTCCTATTTTTTTACCTGTTCGCTCCCGTCGAGATTTTACTTTTTCTAGAGTTTCATTTCTGAATATTTCTTCAAGGTTGTCAATAAACTTCTTCTGAGATGGTTTTGTTCTTGATACCAATTTTTCTGGAAATGAAAACTCTTCCTTTCCTATTTTAATTGTGTTTTTTTTCTGTGTTCCTCTAACAGTTTTGCCATCAACAATAGGGTATCCATCACAACCATTAATATGTGGTTTATTGGGAAAATGAGAAAAATGAGGTGACTTACCTTGAGGGCCTTCGATATATATTGCCTTTGCAACTAAACCAATCATACAAAATGGACAGGTAAAATCTTCATGCTTGGTTCTATACAAAATATAGTCATCATGGAATTCGGAGGCAGTTTTCTGTTCACCCCTGTCATTTAGCGCTAAGTCAGACATTATTTCCCCATAAGTCTAACGCCGGTGTGGATTTGTTTTGTTAAATTTTTATTGTTTAGGTTTTTTCATTCTCATTAATTCGTAATCTGTCAATAATTTCGCATCTGGGTCACTAAGTGCAGCGTTATTTATTTCACCTTCTGTTTGATTTTTCAGTTGAGACCAGTTAGTTCTTCCTTTTAGGTTATTTATATCTTTTTGCTTAATTTTTGTAAGTTTTGTCATTTTTTACTCCGAGGTGTATCTTTTTTCCCTACTTTTTTAAACTTTTTTAATTCTTTATCTGTCAATATAGCAGTGTCAGGATCAGACATGGTCGCTTCATTAATTTGAAGATCAGTTAAAGCGTTAACAAATTCTTTTTTAGTTTTTCCTTTGCTGTTTTTTATATCACATAGTTGTACTTTCTTAGTTTCCATAGCCAACCTCCAAATCAAAAGAACCATTTTTGTAATATTTTCTTTCCCTTTTGTTAGCTTTCCTAGCTGATATTATTCTTACAGTATTTCCTTCATTTCTTTCAGTATAAATAATGACTAGTACACCAAACTCTGTTATCCCTAATGTTTCCCATCGGTCTTCATTATAATGTCTTCTAGCATCTAATTTTTCAATACGGTCTTTATCTATAAAAACATGAATAGCATCGGCAAAATCAATCTTGTGTTTTAAGATGTTTTTCTGATTTTTATTTTCATCCCACTCAAACTCCATTATTATCTCCTTAATTTATATTAAATATAACGATTAGTTAATTTGCCGCATGGATACGTTACCGGAGTGGCACTGCAAGTGACGCGGTCAAATTGAAATAGCTTGTTAGTTGATTGTTTTAACGGTAGCAACATGATTAGCGAAGCCGTTTGAAGCCACTGCTTTTAATGACAGTTTGCTTTTGTGATGTGTTTGCTCTTAATTCCATTGCCCTCTGTTCCTTGTGTTATTGAGCTTTCAGATTTGTTCTGTAAAAGCTGATTGGTATTTGTACTTTATGGCAGATTTAATAAGACTTCAAATCTTTTAAAATGAGCACGCT
>CAZDCS010000216.1:0-1975 GCA_964504015.1 uncultured Mariniplasma sp.
ATTAAGTGGTTATTGGGCTTTAAAATACCTAGCATATTACTAGCAATTGACTCATAGGTGTTTCCTAGTTGCTTCATATGATCAAATCCAACAGAAACAATTAAAGACAGGTCATAATTAAGAATATTTGTCGCGTCTAACAAACCTCCTATTCCAACTTCCATAATAATAATATCAACATCTTTTTTCTTAAAATAGAGTAAGCTAAGTAAGGTTATAAGTTCAAAAAAAGAAAGCTTTTCTTGGTATTTTTGCTCATATTTCAAATTAAAACGATATATCATTGAAATCAAGTCACGCAGTTCATCATCGGATATATCATTAAGCTGATAGCGAATCCGTTCATTAAATTTCAGTAAATAGGGCGAAGTAAAAGTTCCTACCTTATATCCTGACTCAATTAAAATAGCAGATAAAAAGGCACAAGTAGAGCCTTTTCCGTTTGTTCCAGCAACATGTATTTTTTTTATATTAGAAAAATCTAGTTCTAAGAGTTCTAGTGCGTTAGTCATACGCACAAGATCTGTTTTAGGTCTAAATTTAACTTGTGACTCGATCCAGCCTGTTGCTTTTTCTAATGTCTTAAACATATTCTTTTAATTTCTTAATAACAATTTCATATTGTTTTTTATAAGTTTCAAACTTTTTGTTTTCTATTTCTAGTTTTTGTTTTGGGGCTTTAGCAATAAATGAAGCATTGCTTAATAAAGATTCACTTCTCTTTATTTCTGCTTCTAGACCTTGTTTTTGTTTAAGTAGCTTAGCCTTTTCTTTTTCAGGGTCAATTATTCCGCTTTTTAAAACATATGTCAGTGCTTTTGAACCAACTAAAACAAATGTTTCTTCTTTAGTTGATAATTTGTTTTCTAAAACAAGTGTCTCAGCATTCAAAAACTTTACTAGGTACTGTTTTTGTTTTCTTAAAACACTTAAAAGTTGCTTATCTTCGATCACTAAATGGAAATAAAGTGGTTTAGAAGGTATTACTTGATGTTCATTTCTAAGGTTCCGCACTTTCACAATTATCGCTTTTAACTCCTCAAAAAAGGCTAGTGACGCTAAATCAATTTCACCTGATGTGGGCCAATCACTAATCATAATAGAAGGCTCATCACTAATTTCTAGAAAGAGTTTTTCAGTAACAAAAGGAATAAAGGGGTGCATCATCTTTAAAACTGCTTTAATAACCGTTAGTAAAACAGCTTGTGTCATCTGATTAGTCAAGTTATCTCTTAGAGATAACTTAGCAAATTCAACATACCAACTAGCAAAATCATCCCAAATGAAATTATAAAGCACTCTAGATGCTTCACCGAACTCAAATTTCTCATAATAATGGTCAGCTTCAACAATCACTTGATTAAGTCTTGTTAAAATCCATTTATCAACTAAGGAAAGTTCTCCTACTGACTCAATGTTTTTATCAGTAATATTTAGTGTGATAAAACGGGTAATGTTCCATAGCTTATTAATAAAATTCCAGCTAGATGAGACCTTTTCAGCTTCATAGCGCAGATCAGCTCCAGGAGCTGAGTTAGTTGTTAAAAAATAACGAAGAGCATCAACTCCGTATTGATCAATAACTTCAATAGGATCGACACCGTTACCAAGCGATTTAGACATCTTACGCCCCTTAGAGTCGCGAATTAGTCCGTGAATCAAAACGGTTTCAAAAGGATCTTTATTAGTAAACTCCAATCCTTGGAAAATCATTCTTGCTACCCAAAAGAAAATAATATCATAACCTGTAACTAAAACACTAGTTGGATAGAAACGTTTAAAGTCATCGGTCTCATTGGGCCAACCTAATGTCGTAAAGGGCCATAGAGCAGATGAAAACCATGTGTCTAGCACATCTTCATCTTGTTTCCAGTCAATTCCAGGTGAATCTTTTTGAACTTTAACTTCGTCACCTTTATACCAGGCAGGTATTTCATGCCCCCCACCATAATTGGCGACTAATGCACCAATCTTG
>CAZDCS010000217.1:0-1948 GCA_964504015.1 uncultured Mariniplasma sp.
AAAAAATACAAACAATCATTATTTGTTTGTTTAGTTTGATGTTCTTGTTTATCTGATTTCGTTGCTTCTTTGAATATTCATTTAAAGAGGTAATAAAAAATGAAAATATATGATGATAATTTAATAATAAATAATCCGTTAGATCTTCTTGAACACCATAAGAAAAAAGAGATTGCACAACCTGTACAATTAACTTTATGGGATTGGATAATAACGAAAAATAAGCAAGTCGAGAAAACTTCAAATAATGAGGTTTCAAATGACTAAAAATAACGCAAAAATCATCAATTTTCCTGTTGTAAAAAAACCTAAGAAACAATCTCAAAAAGTTAAAAAACAAAATGAGATTATCAATCATTTGTTGCAAGACAAAGATGGAAATCAGATTTTCTTGAAAGATTACACTACTAAAAACGCTAAATATCTGATTCCTGAAGGAGCAGAAAACGAAAAAATAGAACGAGGAGATAATATAATTTTACCTTTCAATGTAGATTGTGAATTTACTGATTATGTAGGTATGTTAAACAAAATCACTTATGAGCAACTAGCAAAAAACGATGATAAGTTTAAAACACAATATTTAAGACAACAAACTTTTTTAGCTCATAAAACCGCACAATGTGTAGGTTATCTAAGACAAATCAATCTTGAAGATATAGCATCAGGACTTATTAAAGAATTACCGATCGAACTTTTAAAAGAATTAGAAAGTGGTAAATCATCCCGTAATCAAATGATAAGCACACAATTTAAACATTGTATGTATAACGATCCTATAATATTTTTTAATCCTAAAATTGAACCTCTTGTAACTGAATATGTTGGTAAAAATGAATTATTTTATGGTGAAGAATTTCACGGATTGGATTATCTAAAACAAAAAGGTATGGATGTTGAAATACTTAGAAAAAACCCTGAATTATCGAGAAAAGATTTTCATAAGAATTTCAGTAAGAATGATGATAATAGCGATGTACCAACTTGTACCATAACTATATATGCTTTCTTCTTATTAGCTGAATTATGTAAGATATTTGAAGGCGAACTACTAGATGATATTATTAGAGGTATTCGCAAAAATAAAATTCAAATGAATAGAAGAGTATCAACTGGGATGCTTAAAAAGTTCTTTCCTAATTGGCTAATAGTTATAAATGGAATCACATACAAATTAGCTATAGATTTTGCAGATACAGGAGCGTTACAAGGCAATATCTCATTCGGTGATAATTTAAAAAATCTTGAAATGGGAACTGATGCAAAAAACCTTATGGATGATTATAAATCTAATATGTTATATGGATTATTAAAACATCCTGAGAAATGGAAAAGATACGCTCTTGGTGATTTATCTGTTTATGAGGTTTATAAGAATTTTAGTAAACTCTTTGAAAAAGTATATGAAGTATTAGCCATACCCCACATGTATTTAGCACCTAAACCAACTATAGGCACAACTGTAAATGATTTAAGTGAAGCTATTTTACTTAACCATCTAGGTTATGCAGATAGAAATAAGGAAACACTAAAAGATTTATACGAGTTCACCATATATGGAAGTCCTAAAAATATTGGTAATTACACTAATGAGGTAGGAGCTAAAAAAGATGAAAACCGCATTCGTAAAAAACATACTGGGGCTAAAGTTGCTGGTGGTCGCTGTTTCTTAAATAAACAAGTCTTACTAGCTACAAGCAATTACACACTTTGCGATATTGATATATCAAGCGCATACACTTCTATAGCTTCAACGCTATCATTCTATTTTGGTTGTCCTGTTGTTCAGAGCTTTAAGAAACACAAGGTAACACTTAGACAATTTCTAAAACATTATAGTAAAAAAATATTGAAGCGAGGATTCAAACTAATCGTAGAAACTAAAGAATTGTTGGAACACGAACAAGATTTATTAGTTTCATTTCCAAATCTTAGATTTGCTAAAGCT
>CAZDCS010000218.1:0-1926 GCA_964504015.1 uncultured Mariniplasma sp.
GGTATCTTTGATTACTGAAAATTGATAACCACAATCTAAACAATAATATCCGTATTTCTAGTCATTATCCGATTAACACGTTTTGACTGACATTTGACACAGTAAGGGTAATCACCGTTTTTAACTAAAAACAAATGACCTTGACAACCATCTTCTGAATGAAATTGATCAATAAAATCGATTAAACTAAAGTATGAATATATCATGGATTCACCACCTTTAAATTGATGGCTATTATATCAAAAATTGAGCTTTCTTTATACGCACTTCTTTTTATGGGCCCATAGCAAAAAACAAATACGATAACAACTCATCAAAACACATTCCCGTCCCCTAGAATATACTTAATCACCGTTCAAACATTCTCATGATACTTTTATAATTTTTTGTTTTTCGGTGTTCTTTTTCACCTTTAAATTTCCCGATTTCACTATAGATATCATCTATATCTTCTTTAGTAAATCCATTTACCATCAATATTTTCGCTAAACCCCTATCAACTATTTTATATCTGTATAAAGAGTATGACCACAAAGTGCTCCAACTGAAAATCGACATCGCCATTGCTGTCATATAGACACTATCAGAAATATATGCTATCACGGCAAGAAGGACACAGATAGCTATATTCCCTAAATAGAGTATTTTTCCTGCAATTTTAACTTTCTTTTGTTCCATGACTAACGCAAGAAAAATAAAATACTCCAATGTTTTTTTTACTATGTCTTCTTTGACTTCGGCAAGAAATTTTGAAGATATGCCTATTACCACTCTATTTTGATTAACGATTGTATGAAAAGGGAATAACCAACTAGGTCCCTCATCCAATAATTTGCTCATTTTAAAATCTAATTGTATTTCTAAAAAGACCTTCTTATTAGCGATACCTAGATAAGTGTCGTTTGTAACATCATCATATTTCTCTAGATTCCCTCTTCCAATAAAAACTACAGCCGTATACAGGTATCCCCCCCATATAATAACCATACCTATTATTCCTATTATTGTCAAATAGTATAATATTATTTCCATATTCCCCGTTGTATACTCAATAATGTAATAATTAGATTGAGTATATACTCCCTTCTGTCTGTTTTTTGGTATATCAATATTTCTAATGATTTTCTAACACCTAGATTGCGGAGGAATCAGAGATACAACTTAGAAATCTTATAATCTTTTTATTGTTAATCCGTTTTTTCGATTGTTAGTTTTCCCTAATCTAAATTTTCTCGCATATTCATTTTTAATAAAGCAGGAGTAACGTCAATTACTCCTGCTCTTTTTTTATCATCTAGTCGCCAAAAATGTTACTATAATTCCAGCCGTTAGAATTGCAATTGTTGCTGCTACAAGTGGGTTCTTAAGAATTACCAGCTTAATAGCATTGACGGAAGCCCGCACAGCTCCCCATAAAGCTTTAGAACTTTTCACAATAAGCTCAAGTCGTTTCCCTGAAAAAATAAAGCCCATAGTCGATACAAAGGTCGCGATTTGGTACCATACCTGATCATTAAGCCAGTTGTTAAATTTTCTAAATAAGCCACCACCATTCACATCATGCATCTCATCTTCACTCATTACTGCCCATGAATTATCAAAAGTTAATGCGTATGTCATATTATTTCACCTCCATTCTACTACATAATTTATATAATATCAAGCGCGCGCTTATATCCTAATCATCACACTAGCGTAGTAACTAGTATTAATGTTAAGAAACTTCAATAAATACTTCTAGTGTTACCAAATTCTTCTTTTCCTTCTTTTTATCAACATAAATAACTTGATGAGTTGGTCCAATTGGATTAAGTTCTTTTTTTACAAATGTATTCATTAACTTCTCTAGTTGCTATTGAGGCGTTTTCATTATGTCCTACATACTTTAAAATACACACAATTAGTTAATTCATACTTTGGCATAAA
>CAZDCS010000219.1:0-1926 GCA_964504015.1 uncultured Mariniplasma sp.
TACTTTTTTGAGGAAAATATCTCATCACTTCTTTGTTTAGATCTTTTTTTTCATGCATTGTTTTCATTTTTTTTGTATCACTTAGTTGATATTTTTCATGATACACTTCTGATATGCTTGAAGCAAGTAAAAAACTAACTCCAAACAAGAGTATTAACAATAGTTTCCCCATCTCAATCCTTTTACCTAAACATGTGCTATTATCATATATTATATCTTTATAAAGCATTATATATACAAATTAGATATTTTTTATGTATTTTGTGATAAGAAATAGTATTCCCCCTCCCCCATAATATCTATATAAAGTGTAATTTAGTCAAAAAGCCTATGAATATTTATTATGCTATAGTTGTTGAATGAAAACTCTAAACCTCGATATGTACCCATTTTACGATGCACTAGATAGTAAAACAATCGACTTTTTAAAAAAAAAAATTAAAGCCTATTTCACTCAAAAAAGACAATATTTTATTTTATCAAGGTGATATTTGTGATAATATCCTTTTTTTAACAAGTGGAGTGGTTCGTCTTTACATCCAGTCTGATGAGGCTGATGAGATAACACTTTATCAGTTAAAAAAGGGTGAGCAATGCATAGTAAATACGGCTTCATCTATAAGCCACACTAAAGCAATAGGCTCTGCTATAAGCACCACTGACATTGAAGGTTATCTTCTTGATGTCAAATATATCAAAGAGCTAACACGGCTCTGTGATGCTTATCAAAGTTTTTTATTCTCCGTATATACACTTCGTATGGAATCTTTGGCCAAACTTGTAAATGACTTGAAGTTCAAACACCTTGATGAAAGAATCCTAGATTGGCTGAAAGCACAAAAAAATACTACCGTACAAACAACACATGAAAAAATTGCTATGGAGTTAGGCACAAGTAGAGTTGTCATTAGTCGTGTCTTAAAAGAGTTAGAAAAAAACTCTAAAGTTATTCTTACAAGGGGATATATAGAGCTTGTGTAACATATGTTACAGACAAAAGACATCTAATCATCCTATAATTTGACTATCTTAAAAGAAAAAGGATTATCATGTGTTTTAATGCAGGAAAAGCAGATAGAGTAGCAAGAGTTTTAGCAGGTTTAGGTTTAATTGCTTATGGTTTATTTTCACAAAACTACATAGTAGCGGCAATTGGTGGAATTCCATTATTAACAGGAGCACTTGGATTTTGTCCATTTTACTCAATATTTAAATTAAATACTGGTTGTAAAAAAGATTAATCTTTGGAGCTTTATATGTGTTTACTTATAGCTAGTGCTATGTACTTTGCTGCATATACCTTTTTTATGAATGGTTTTTTGATTCAGGCAAGTATAAGTGGGGTTATGGCAACACTTATAATTAGTTATTTTTCATATCGAACAATAAAAAACCATAGATGTATTTTTGGTAAGCAAAAAGATTGCAATAAATGAACTTTAAGAAATATAGATTTTTATTATGCTATACTTTCAGTCAAATTAAAAAAAGAAAGTAGGTGATGTGATATGCCAGGTATAGTACTACGCCATGATGATAATTTTGACTCAGCTTACCGTCGTTTCAAAAAGCAGACTGACCGTAACTTAATCGTTACAGAAGCTCGTGCTCGCCGTTTCCACGAAACGGAAACTGAAAAACGTAAGAAATTCAAAATAGCTTCTCGTAAGAAAATGCTTAAACGTCTTTATATGATGAGACGTTACGAATCACGTCTGTAAACGCTTCTCCTTCGGGAGACTTGTTTCACTCTTTAAACATCTCAAATCCTCAAGAAAAAAATATAATTTTAATTTGCGAATATGTTAGCAAGTATATTTATTTCATCTTCAATAATTTCTGAACTACTCTAAAACTCAACTCCAATACCTATAAGTAATTGAAAGTCATTTGGATCTGGTATTATATTATCAGATGTTTCTTGAG
>CAZDCS010000220.1:0-1924 GCA_964504015.1 uncultured Mariniplasma sp.
CCTTGAGACTTTCATCTTTTTTTGTTTTGCTAGCATAAGTGATCAAATATCAATTATTTCATCAATCTCATGATTGAAGATAGTTGAGCGGTACTTTAGAACATTAACCAAAACTAATTGCTTATTCTCATAGACGAATTTCATTTAAAAGATCCACAGCTCTAATTTATCAATTGCCCAAAACAAATACCTTTGCTCCCCTAAAAAGAAAAAAGTTTACTCAACCTGTCTTGTCATTACTAAGTTTCACTCTGTTTTTTAATATAGAATACTAAGTTTCACTAGTTGACATGATGAAGTTGCATTCTTTTGTGCTTAAAGCTTATGGATTAGAGGTCTAATTCCTACAGTACACCTGCACACCTTTGTAAGTTTTTTACCCCCTAACACATGTCATAATTTACCTACATTTTTAACCGCCTTTTTCCTACATTTTCATTATGCCCTATACAATAACATATTAGCTTCCTCTATTATTGATCGTTTAGTTCACCATTCTTATATAATCAAAATAACTGGTAGAGCTTCCCGTATTAAGGGGAGAAAGTGTTTCAAAATAATAAAGATTAAAACCTACATTCTTAATCTCCTTTTCTACACTTTTTAGTTGCCATTTGCATTTGCGTTTTTTTGGTATAAAATTGTAACGATTAAACCGTTTATCTGGTGTGGTATAGTATCCCTCTCCGGATTTCTTCCTATAAAAATCACTACTTATATTTCGTCATACATTACCAACTATAGGTGCCGCCCATAAAACTAAAATACCAATAACTTCTATGGCCTTAACGACAGCAGAATTTATTTGATTCGCTATCATGTAACTATCAAAAATACGCGGTTCACTCTTGTGGTTTTCACCTATATATTTTCGGACTCTATCATTAGCATCTACTTCTAAACCATGAAACAGCAGAAGTATTTTTGCATAATATGTTGTTGCAAAAACGACTACTATGGATAGAGAAATGTTAATCCAAGCTGCTACATGATATTGACTGCTATATTGGAAATAAGCCATCACTACAACTAACGGGAAAATTAGAAGCTTGTAAATGACATAGAAGTTTTCGCTTTTTTTCATTCTTCTAACTATTGATATGTTTTGAAATTTTTGTATCGAATGGGCTACTTCGTGCAAGTAAATATACAGCATAAACTCTGTTTTAGTTTGGGTTTTCGGTAGTACCACTAAGTTTTTCAAAGGATAAAAATTAGTCCTGAAGGCTAAAGAGAGAATGTTGTTCTTAAAGCTAAAATACTTATAATCAGGGTGCTGGGATCCCTCTTCAACAATAAACTTATCACACTGTGAAGGGAAATCAACTTCAATTTCTTTTGATCTTTTCATAAATAAATAGAGAGTTAAAATCGTAGCTGCGCTATATATTAGTGCTATTACTGTAACAATTAATATGGCTACTAAATCCATGATGACTCCACCTTCTTTCTGTGTTATTCTATCGCACTAGGTACTAGATCCTTGCACCCTATATCCTACCCAGCATCATTACTTTAACAGTAGTCAAGAAAGGCTTTGATTTTAGATGATTCAATTGTTGCAACCCACTCTCCATCATCATTGTATCTAATTGACTCTAGTGGGTATCTGAATTGAAAACCAGGATCACTCAATTTAAATATCCTACTCAGCATTTGAAGGACATTTGCTTAATAAAACGCCTGTATCATTTATCCAAAAACCTGTAGTCTTGTGCATTAAAACTTATGGATAAACATAATTTCGATCGAAATTAGAAATGTCTCAAAAAGTTAATTTGTATTTTAAACCAACATCAATATTGCCTAGAATTTCGTTTCTTTTTAAGTGCGTATAAAGAAAGATCAATTATCACTTTTACAAATTTTAACTAATTAGCTACCTAGATACACAAAGTTCAAGCAAGATATCAAACAAAAGTTT
>CAZDCS010000221.1:0-1911 GCA_964504015.1 uncultured Mariniplasma sp.
TTCTAAGTACGTTGTAAACATCAATAATTGATTCCCTGTCATTGGGGTATTTCTCCGCTGCTTCCGTGAACGGCTTTTTTGAAATAACATGCACAATATGCTTCCTTGTATTTACATATTGTGAATTTTAACACTGTATTTGGATATTTACAATGTGTGAACTCTTTGTAATCCTAACGCCCTGCTAAGGGGCTTTTTGACATCGAAGGCACTGAACATAAATCTACGAGAAACTCACAGAATGCAATGCACTTTAAAGAACCGCTGAGTCAAAAAGTCCCTCTTCAGCTACTTGTTAGAGTTGGTTTTTCCCACTTGTACCGGACTCGACAAGGATGCTTTGTATAAGGTAGTAATGATTCATGTTGAAGCCTTCCTGTAATAATACCGGGGTGTATACCAATTTCTGCGGAAAAACATTCAATAGACTTTTGTGTAAAGACACATTCAGCCGTAAATTTAGAATACTGATTAATAGGAATCAAGTTATCACTGGCAAATTTGTCAGCTTCATTCTCTTGATCCTTATGTTCTTCATTTATAGTTTTCCCTTCAATAAATACAGATCTTTTACCATGCAAAAGAATATGACCTATTTCATGAAACAAACTAAACCAAAAAACATCACCCCAGCTTCCTCTTAAAGACATCATAATAACTGCCTTCTTTTTATGCTCCCAAAAAGTTGCACCTGTTACATATGTTTTTGGATAATGAGGGATAACAACAAGAGCAACTCCGCTACCAGCCAATAAGGTCTTGAGTTTTTTTAAGAAAATATTAGGATTTTTTTCAAGTGTTAACTCACGTATAAGGGGCAGAGCTGATTGTAGTTTTGTCTTTGTATATTTGGATGTCTCAATTTTTTGTGAAAGTAAGCTACCTGTTCTTAGCCAAGCCGCAATTGCTTCTTTAGATGCACTATTTCCTGAAAGTCTAAATGCTGGATTATAGCTTTCAACAACATCTAGGTTTCTAAGAGAAGACACGCCAAAAAACTTTCTTAATTCACATACTTTTACTTGTCTGTTTCGGGTAGCCTTAACCATTCCTTGTTTCAATAGATCAATGTATGGAAACTTATCAATTAAGCTAGATTCTTCAACTATTGCTAACTCTTCATCTGCTTTTGCCTTAATCAAGCGATATTTAGATTCTAAATTAGTCCAAATATGGGCTGGTACTGACACTACTTGTTCAAGTTGTATGGCTGTCTCTGGCGTTATTGCTTTATTGCCTTTGATCATTTCATTGATAGCTTGAGCAGGTCTCCCCATGCGTTTAGCTAAATCTAGTTGTGTCATTTGAAGATCTTCAAGAATTTCAATTAGAAACTCACCAGGGGGAATTGCAAGATCCGACATTAATGTTTGATTAGTCATCATAATGTTTACTTACCTCTTCTATACGAACAACCGTTAATGAATTTTCTTCTAATGTAAATATCAACCTGTTAAATCCATTAAGGTTCATGGCATACTGTCCTTTTCTATCCCCAGTTAAAGGGTGGCAACGCAAAGCTGGCAACTCCATCAATTCATTTATATCGATTGTAGCCTTTATTATATCTATTCTTTGTATATACCTCTTTCCAATTTGATCACCAAATTCTTTAACCGCTTGTTTATGCTTTACATAACACTTTTCAAGCTTCCTTGTTTTGAATTCTACAATCAATCTCTTGTCCTTAGTATAGACTATTATTTATTAAATAGTTCACCCAAAGGGTGAATTTAGATGAATGGTATATTAAAGGTTTTGAGTTGTCGAGGATTATTGATGATTTACAGATTTCTACCCTGACTAAAATTGATTGCTTGTGCCGTGAAATTGTAGCGATGGTTGATTATGGGACTCTAACGCTTGCTTGACGGGCGTGCGGATTAATAACACAAAGCTTAAATTTACAGT
>CAZDCS010000222.1:0-1909 GCA_964504015.1 uncultured Mariniplasma sp.
ACCTGCACCAGAAGCTACAGCCACGATTGCAAACTTAGATTTTGGCTTTTTGATTTTCGGTGTATCTTCAGTGACTAGGTCACCTATAATTGCTGAATGTTGCAGGCGCATATTTTCAATTTTCATTGTTTGTAAGTCGCCATATTTTTGAGCTAGAGTTAAAGCAACGCCAGGCTGGTTAGTATGGACATGGACTTTCAAAATGTCTTCATCAGAAACTACCACTAGTGAATCTCCCATTTGTGATAATGGATCTTTCATAAACTTCTCATCAAATGCATCTGGATTATTTAATTTAACAATAAACTCAGTGCAGTAACCATACTTAATATCAATATCTCCAAGGTTTTCAATACCATGAAAGTGCTCTTGTGGTTGTTGTGCAATCGATACTTCAGCTTCGTTTATCATATTTCCATCAAGTGCCATAATCCAACCTTCGATAATTTTGACAAATCCAGCACCACCACTATCTACAACACCAGCCTCTTTTAACACTGGTAGCAATTCTGGTGTGCGAATTAGTGTTTCTTCTGCTTGCTGCAAATACATTTTTAAAACTTCATCAACACTCTTAAGATTATCTTTTTCATGTAGAACTTTTTCCGCTGACTCTCTTACTACAGTCAAAATGGTCCCTTCAACTGGATCCATAACAGCGCGATACGCCATCTCATACCCACCCACTAGAGCTTGGATAAATTCTTCCACAGTTGCTGAACCATCATTTATTTTTGTTATTTCACTATATAGACCACGAAAAAACTGAGAAAGGATAACACCCGAGTTTCCGCGTGCTCCCATTAGTAAACCTCTTGATAAAATTTTTGAAACATCTACAATTGATTTTGAGTCTAGAGCATTCACCTCTTTAACTCCTGCCATCATTGTCATTTGCATATTTGTTCCAGTATCCCCATCAGGGACTGGAAAGACATTTAGATGATCAATCTCTTTATAATTATTTTTTAAGTTAATTGCGCCATTAGTTACCATTTTCTTAAATAAAGTTCCACTTAATGTTTTGTTTTTCATACATGTTCCTCCTTTGTTTTGGAATGTAATTCTATATGTTAATCAGTCAATTTTTTGTTTTATACATCGTTTCATTTTTTTACGTTTATAGTATATCATTTATGATTTTAAAATGCAACACAAAACAATTCCATAAAAGACACCTACAGTATACCATAAATCAAAACTTTCGGTCCTATATGATTATTTTGTGATTTTCTTAGGTAAATATTTCTAAATTGGTTGCTTTTTTGTTTTTAATATGTTAAATTAGATATTGCAGTTAGGAGTGAGAATATGGCTGAATGCTACGTAACAGGAAAGAAAATATTATTTGGTAACAAACGGAGTCATGCGTTAAACGCGACTCGCCGTACTTGGAAAGCAAACCTTCAAACAGTACGTATTAAGGACGAAAACGGAAAAATAATTAAAGTTAAAGTATCCGCTCGCGCTCTTAAGAAAAACAAATTAGAACGCGTTTAAAAACAAGAAGGCGAATGCCTTCTTATTTTTTTTCTTTTTGTGATATAACCACCAAAATACGCCCTTTATGGACCTCAATTGTCCCATTACCACCTTTAACCTCATTGCTGATGCATAGTGGGTTGTAGGCAGTTAATTTAAGCTTGCTTAGGTTATATTCAAACCCACTTAACGATAAAATCGCCTCTGGATAAGCGATAAAAGTATTATATAGTGAATTCGACACTTTATGCACACCTTTTTCTAACAGAAAAAGTGTGCTTTTTTCATCTTTCATTGTTAACTTAGGAAATTGATCAAAAAACATTGTATGAATCCTGAGTTTGACAGCTCCAACAGCTCTAAGATATGATCCACAGCCCACCAAGGCTGTTTTTTTTAATAAAAAGACTATTTTAATGGTTGCAAT
>CAZDCS010000223.1:0-1906 GCA_964504015.1 uncultured Mariniplasma sp.
GCGGTTTGGTTCCAATCTTAATTTCGCAACCAGATTGGATCTACAACTTGATTTTGAAACTGCCAGAGGCATTTTGGGATTTAGTTCTTACTAATGACTATGTTGCACCTGGTGCGTTTATCGCCACACCATTTTTACTTTGGGTTTTATTTGCCTATAAAAAACCAAAGCGTGTTTCCACCTTTTTATTAAGGATTGGTTCGATTTTTATGTTTTTAGCGGTATTGTTGTTGGGGATGACAATGTTTTTTGATACATTAGCAAACTCAGAACTTTTTAGAACAGGGTACACAGGTCTTTATGTGCTAACATATGCCATGTTTATTATTGGCGGAGCATTTGGAATTATTGGCTTTAGCCGAAAGTAGAAGTGAAAGTGATAAAAAAAGGCGTTCGCCTTTTTTTTATATTTTAACGGTGTTCAAGACAAGTACTGCTTTTCATTTAAAAAAGTTCATAATTCAAAATCATATAATATAAGTACAAAAGCACTAAGAGTTATAATAGATAGTTAGGATTGAAGTATGCCTTTAAGCAACCAGCCCAAGGTGTTTGCTTAAAGGCAAAACAGGATTCAGTAATTTTTTTAATAAGTGCTTATAAAAGAAGTTTTGACATTGTTTTATCTATCTCTTGTACTGTGTAATTTATCATCTATTTTTCCGATCTTTTCAACGATTACAGCAAGTGCTTTGACTAGAAAACCCCATAAAACTGTTTGAAATGTTGCCATTAGGGTTGCTAAGAAAAAAACCAATTTGAAATCCCTCATGTACTCAACCAATAATATACCGGAAAAAAATACAAGTCCAGCAAGTACGTATAAAATCGACGCGCACACATTAAGTGAAGAGACTAAAGTGTTAGATTTCACATCATAGCTCGATAATCTTTCATAATCTTCATTAGATATCGTAATAGGTGTTTTAACTATGTATTTTGCATCTGATGGAGATACCGAATAGATACATTGTTTACGATACAAACCTTATCATCACTTATCCTTGCCATATAGTTTTTATCACCCATTATTACCTTTGTAAAAGACTTGGGGTTTTCTAATTCTATTTTCTTGAATACCTCTACAATACTGTAAATAATTTCCTCATCATATAATCCGTTTTCAACCAAGAAGAGAGCCTTTTTCATTTCTTCCTTCATCTTCTCGTTATATTCATAAGTCGATAACATTCTTTCTAATCTTTTATCCATAAATACCTCCGTTTTTTATTTTTTTCTTTGCTGTATGAATACTATCATAAAATGATAGATTGGTAAGGCAACTAGTCATTTTTAAGAAAAATGTAGTTGGTCTTAGTTGATCGTGCTTTATTGTAATAATAACCGTTTAACTCTATTTTTTTGATGCCTTCTATGTCATCTACTTTGTTAACAATTAGATGCCGAGCCATTAGACCTCGCATTTTTTTAACTTGCATGCTGTTAATCTTTAGTTTATTATCAATTAGCTCATAAAAAGATATCGTTAACAATTTATGAGTATTATCAATTATTTTAGAAAACTCGTTTGAGGCCAGATTGATAAGCCATTGGTCTTTATGGTTTTCCTTGAGATAAGAGTTTATTTTATCACTCCAAAATGGATAGAGGTTTCTTATGGTTGTGTTCTGCATTTCTAACCGGTAAAAAGAAATGCCATCAAAAGGGCGAACTAGTCCGTAGAGACCTGATAAAATGTAGAGACGGTTTTTTAAATAGTCCAAGCTATCTTTCTTAAAAGACAGGACATCAAATGATCGGTAGGCATAACCATTATAGGCGAAAATAGCACACGTTAAGTGTGTATTAAAATTATGATAATACTGAAAAACAGTTTTTGCCAACTTCGCGGAAAGTTTCATCTGCTTAGCCAACTGTGGAGCTGTCAAATCAGCAAGCTTTGTTG
>CAZDCS010000224.1:0-1902 GCA_964504015.1 uncultured Mariniplasma sp.
GAATAAGTTATCTTAGTAAATAGTGAACTAGCTTCATTTCTAACAATTGTTGGTACTTTAACATTTAGTAGTCTCAACTGATCTTGGAATTCCATTTCGTATTCAACAAAATTTTCATCAGAACAATACCATGGTATTTCTTTCAATATATAAACTTCATCTCGGTAAAAAATTACAGCTTTTCTAGCAGTCTCAGATCTCTTATTCATTGCAATAGGTTTAGAATTGGCACTCATTATTGGTAAAATAAACCAATTTTTGTCGTCAAAATAATAGTCAAGAATAGTATTAAGTAAAAAATCATCAATCATTCCAAATGTAAAATCCTCACTTTTTTTTTCAACAAGCATATTACTCACCCACGGCTATCGCATGAAAAATTATTCTAAGCAAAACTAAAAGTTAGGTAATTAAAAATTCTATTTATCACATCCAAAAATGCAGTGCTGGTTTTCTGCAACGCAAAGCTACTAATCTTTCTGTTTTCAGACATCACAAATCTATTGTGCTTAGCAATCCAATTTAATAATTACAATTTATCTATATAGTGCTGTTCATTCCTTCTAATATTTTAGCTAGAAAATCTTCGTTTAATCCTGCCATATATCTCTTCATTTTCAAGCTTGTTCTATTTTGGGTGACTTTCTCTGCTTTCAATGCATTCAATGCTATTTTCTTTAGTCCTGATAGATTGGATGCTCCATTATTTTTTCGTACACGACTATCATCTTCTCTAAAAACAACATCTAATATCCAGTGGCAACTTTCTATGCCCCAGTGCTTTCTAACTGCCTTTGCAAACAATTCGCACTTTCCTTCTTTAGGAGCAGCTAAGCTAGATATGTAGTAGCTTACCTCAACTGTTGTCTTCTCTTTTATTGTTGTAGTTCTTCTAACCATACCGATACTTGTAAATCCCAGCCATAAGTGTTTTTCTTCATACCAATCTACATCATTGGTTTGGAAGTATTCTCTTTTTTCAACTCTTCCACGGCTTTTTTCTAACGTTATTTTTCTACTGATATCAAAACCTTCAAAGTCACTCTTCATTGCTTTTTCAAAGTGTTTTTTGACTTCATCGCTAAATATTTGGTGATTCCCTTTTAACGCTAAAACGTAGTCTCCACCCTTTTCAATTATTTTCGCGGCAATTTTTTTCTGAGTACCCATTGCATCAATAGTCACAATGCTGCCCTTTAAGAAAAGCATCTGCAATAATTCTGGAATCGCAGTAATTTCATTGCTTTTTTCATCTGTTTTTAACTGTCCTAATATCATATCATTTTCATCCACCCAAGCATTTACAATATGAATCGCTCTTTTTTTACCATCATGTGACCTTCTCACTGTTTTACCATCAACAGCTATTATTCTATCTTTACTTTTTTTGCTTAATCTTTCAGTCCAATTTATAAATGTCTTGTCAAATGATCTAACATCAATGTTTTCAAAAACTCTTTCAAATGTATCATGCGAAGGCACTCCATTATTTAGTGGTATATATTTTCTAAGCCACTCTTCTTTTGACTCTGCAAATGTTCCTATCGCTATCCATCCGTCTGCACCTGCTATTGTTGCAACAACAGCAATAAATAAGATTTCTATTAAAAGATGTTTTATTTTTGATTCTTGTCTAAAGTCATCGACCTCCTTGAATGTTTTTTCAAATCTTTTATAGGCTTTGTTATGAAATTCCATTTTATCTCTCCTCAATAATAGTGACTTTGCCCTACTATTAAGTAATTTGACATTAAACTCAAAAACCCTTTTTGGATTATTTTGACAATTGATTTGCCCTTTTTATACTATTTTCCTTCATGCGATAGCCGTGCCATAATACTGGTAGTGCCCCCTAAGTTTCTGATTAATTTTCTTAAACAGTTGCATTAACGGCATTACACG
>CAZDCS010000225.1:0-1271 GCA_964504015.1 uncultured Mariniplasma sp.
ATGAAAATAAGAGATTTTACATTTAGTAGCTTGTCTGATGCTGTTTAGATAAATCTATCCAACGTAAGTCTTTTGGTTTATGAAAAAATGAAACGACGTGATCTGATAAAAAATGCACTAAAACTTTCAGTTTCCGTCGCTTCTATCCCTGTTTTATCCTTATTGCTATCAAAATCTGCTGCTGCAAAAGAGTTTTTCGATTTCTATTTCACTCGATTAAGTTATGAGTCGGGCAATTGGGATGTGGATGAACGAATGCCTGCGAATGTGCTTAACTCATTAATTGAATATACCAATATTAAAGTCGATTTAAATGAACGCATTATCGCTTTGTCGGATAGTGAAATGCTCAACACCCCTTTTTGTTACTTAGCGGGCCATCGTTTAGTTGAATTTAATTATGATGAGCGGAAAAATTTTGAAACCTATGTTAAAAATGGTGGGTTTGTTTTTGTAGATGATTGCAATCATGATATTGATGGCGTTTTTGCCAAAAGCTTTGAAGAGCAAATGGCAAAAATATTTGGTAAAAGTGAGTTAAAGAAAATCCCTAATGATCATGAAATATACTCTTCATTTTTTAAATTTGATGGTCCTCCAGATACTAACCAAGAGTTAAATGGTTGGGGTGATGATTTAGTTCATGATTATTTAAAAGCGATCGAAATAAATGGTCGAATTGCAGTCCTTTATAGTAATAAAGATTATGGCTGTGAATGGGATTATGATTTTAGGAATAAACGATTTCTCGCGGTAGATAATACTCGTTTTGCGGTGAATATTGTTGTTTATGCAATGACTGTATAATTTTCTTATTCCCTCTCCCTTGACGGGAGAGGGTTAGGGAGAGGGTGAAATAAACAAAAAGAAGAAAAATATGAACGAAGCAATAGTAAAAAAACAACTAACCAAACTAAACGATGTCAAAAAAGAAATTGCTAAAGTGATTGTTGGTCAAGAGTCAGTTGTGAATGAATTAATGATTAGTTTATTGGCCGGTGGACATTGCTTGCTTGAAGGCGTTCCGGGTTTAGCAAAAACACTGTTGGTTAGTACACTGGCAAAAACGCTGGATCTTCAATTTAATAGAGTTCAATTCACGCCTGATTTAATGCCAAGTGATATTGTTGGTACGGAAATACTAGAAGAAGATCACTCCACTGGTAAACGGTTTTTCAAATTTCAAAAAGGACCTGTGTTTACCAATATACTTCTTGCGGACGAAATAAATCGCACACCGCCTAAAACTCAAGCCGCACTATTAGAAGCTA
>CAZDCS010000225.1:1302-1886 GCA_964504015.1 uncultured Mariniplasma sp.
ATGAACTTCATGTACCGTTTTTTGTGCTTGCCACTCAAAACCCAGTTGAACAGTCAGGAACCTACCCGTTGCCAGAAGCGCAACTTGATCGTTTTTTAATGTTTATTCGAGTGGAGTATCCTAATCAAGATGAGGAAATAGAAATTCTTAAACGCACAACCGATAATCGTAGAGTAGAATTAGACTCAGTGCTATCTGCAGAAGAGATGGTGGAAATCCAAGGGTTGGTAAGAGAGGTTGAAATTTCAGATAGCCTTTTAGAATACATCACTAATATTGTTAGGTTTACTCGACCTGTTGAATCAGAGTTAGGAGTCAAATTAGAAAAACAGCAGACAGTACAAGTTCATCAATATATCAGTTGGGGTGCTGGACCTAGGGCAGGGCAGGCGCTTGTTTTGTGCGCAAAGGCTAATGCAATTCTTGAACATCGGTATTCAGTGACTTTGGCAGATATTGCTAAAGTGGCTCCAGCCGTGTTGCGACATAGAGTTTTACTTAACTTTCAAGCGGAAGCTGACAAAGTGACGAGTGATGATGTGATCAAAGATATTCTAAAACTAGTTAAACAACCACAAAGTAAG
>CAZDCS010000226.1:0-1864 GCA_964504015.1 uncultured Mariniplasma sp.
AAACTATTTCTACCGTACATAATTCTTTTTATTGTCTTGATTTTGTTGACAGTTCCTTCAGCTAAACCATTACTATATGAGTAATCTATCGCGTTTTTTACTGAATCACGATCTCTTTTTATGCCTGCTGTGAAACTTGTGATTTCTTTTATTTCTAACGTAATGACCTTTTCTATCCAAAGTAGAAGGCCAGCGCTCTTTTTACTCAATAGTAGTGCCTTGAAATCTGCCAATAATTTGAGCAATTCTTCCAAAATGGGATATTTTTTCAATGCTCCAGATAGTTGTTCTTTTGATAACCCTTTTATTTTCTCGATTGGTTTATAAAACAAACAGTAAATTAGTCGCTTGTTAATTAATTCTAGTGGTTCCTGATGTTCGATTAGGTCTTTAGCAATTCTTTTTTCTTTGGACACAAATCCCCTTAGGGACGCAACACTACCTTCATATCCTTTAGCATGAATATTTTCTGCAATTTCTTTATATGTGACATGTTGTGATCTCTTTGTTAGGACCTCATCTCTGAAGGGTTCTAACGGACCAGGGCGTCTAACTCCATAGTGCCCATGGACGGGGCTATGCCCCTCCATCAAGTAATTATCAATGCTAGTTACGCAAATTCCGGTGAGTTTTGCTATGTCAAGTTTAGTATATCCCTTCACGTATAGTTTTTTAACTATTTCGACTTTATCTTTCACTTTTTTAACCGAATCTTTATGGAGTATCCCTCTTTTTGTATCATGTTTTGTTGGGATTTCATGGTCTTCAAAGTTGCAATATTTTCTTGCCGTTGTCTTTCCTACTTTAAGTTTTGTAGCAATTCTTTGATAACTATAACCATTACTCTTAAGTCTTTTTGCTTCGATTATTTTTTCTCTTTTAGTCATTTCTAAAAGGTATTCATGGAGTTTTTTGGCATCTCGTGATATAAGAGGTATCTCTATACGCCCTGAAATTAAGCGCTGTAATGCCTTAGTTGACGCTCTAACTAAGTTTTTTACCAAATGAAACCTGTCGTTTATTTGAATTGCTTGAGGGTGTGCTTTTGTTATTGCTGATTTATAACTTATTGAACCATCTCTTACAACAAGTTTAATGTTTTTATATTCTTTAAGCCATTTTACGACATCTTCTGTTGCTCTGGACTCTAACATATCAATTATTTTATTGGTCTTTGCATCAATCATTACGGTTCCATAACTATGCCGTTTGCGAATAGCGAAATCATCGATGCATATATATTCAACTTTATCTTTATTAATCTTTATTGGTTTTTTTTTAGATAGTTACAAATCGAACTTTTCTTGATATCTGCTGTTTTTTCAGATAAATATCTTGCTGCTGAGATAGAACTTTGCGTTAACGATACTCTAACAATCTCTTTTATAAGACGTTTTGTTTTTCTAGCGCTTGGTGTTATAAAACCAAAGGTCTCTGAAAATGTATGCTTGTCACATTTTGGATTAACACAAAAGAGATGTCTGTTTTTTATTATAAAAACGACCTTTTTTCCTTGTATTGGTAAGTCTTGGAATATCTTTTTATAACGAGAATGAACTTTGTTGCTCTTGGTTAAACAGTCAGGGCAAGCAACACTTTCTGAATTTGAGATAACAGTTATATAAAGTGTGTTTTCTTTAAGTTTATGGCTAACATAGTCAAGGGATTTATCAAGATATTTTACAATGGTATTCATCCTTTTGGCCTCCAAGTGATATATCTTTATTATACCATAAATTACCTATAAATCAAATAAAGTTGGAAAGAACCGTAAAATCCTGGACGTCACTTAAAAATCTCCTAAAATATATACAAAAAAAGCTGAAACCTAGCGCATATCGCTAAATCTCAGCTTTTTTAACTG
>CAZDCS010000227.1:0-1863 GCA_964504015.1 uncultured Mariniplasma sp.
TATAACAGATATGCATAGAGTGTAACATGACTTAGGAATAGTGCTAATTAGGAATTTATTTAAGTAAGTATTTACAGGCTAATGCTACTACGACAATATATATTAATATTGCATGGTAGTGATAACAACATAACTTGCCAATACCGCCTGGTAAAGACATCATCAAGTTACTAATTTTTTCCGAATTATATTACTTGCTGATTTTTTTCAAAAACAAAAAATATTTAATCGGCTTTGTAAACATAACGCCTTGCTCAGCGGCAGTTTAAAGTGGCACGTTTTTGCGAATGCAAAACAAGTGACGCTTTAAACTGTCCGCTGGAGCTATTTGTTATGCGATTTTTCATGCAAGTAACTTTTTAAATGCAGATACAATTAGCTTTTCTCTTTCTTCTATAAATTCTTTAAAGTTCTCAAGAGACAGGTCAACATCTGGAATATAGTTTCTCTTCATATAAGCCTTACGATCATCATTGTTAGGATATTTTTCTTTTATCCAAACATCAAAATCTGTTCCTGATTTTTCCTGATTTGGCACACCTTCAAGTAGTTGAAGATTAGCTAAGTAATTGTAATTCTCAAGGTAGAACTCAATATCATTGTCGTCAATTCCGCGTTTTTTGAGTTTTTTAGCAGTAAAAAGTTTTTTTGGAAAAATATGGTCTTGATGGAACTTGTTTCTAAAATCGAGTGAGGGATAAATAAATGCTAAGACTGAGTATGTATAGGCTTGGGCATACTGATAATAGAGGAGGTTATCTATTTCATCGTCGTCAAATGATATTGCTTTTGTACTACCTTTTAATTTCGCTATTATCTCATCAAATGGAAATCCAGAGACTGACGAATTTATTACCGCACGAATAGGCCTTAATACATTATCTGGCTGGCCACTAAATGTTCTTTTTAACAGAACCATCACAAGCCACTTAAATATTTTTTCGCGATCATTTTGATATTTTGAAGATTCAGAAAAATTAGAAGGACTTCCAATTTTGTACAAGTATGTTGCTATTGGAATAAGAGCATTATTTGATGTCAATGTATCTCGGTGATAACCAAGATTAGAAAGGAGAACAACAGCAGATCTTATTGCTTCTGTTATGTCTTCCCATTTTCTTTCAATTTCCAGCATATTTTTCTGATTGAAATTATCAACTTTAAATGCAATATCTTTAAAACCTGATAGAACTAAGCAGTTCTTTAAAACGAAATCTTTATTGAAATTAAAACCATCACCGATTGCATTTACCTCATCAACAAAAGAGGTTATTTCTTCTCTTGCATCTTTTTCTTTCCATTGAGCAGTAGCAATAGAAAGTAGCAGGTCTGAATAGCTTAGTTGTGTACCACCACTATTGACACGAATAAATATATTTAAAACTTTATCAAGGCTTTCATCTTTTTCTAAAAAAAAGTTTATGGACTCATTCTTATGAATTACCTCCCATAATTTGTATAAAGCATCATTAGCAAATTCCGCCTTATCATCGTCAAGTTTCAATAATCCGTGTTTGATTAAATATTTATTTATTTCAACTGGTTTTTCTAAATTAAGAATATCACCAACAGCGAACCAAACATGATTTTCATCTTCTTGTTTGTATTCTTTTTTTGTTAAAAACTGAAAGTCGAATTGAAGATCACCATCTTTTGATGGTGAAATCAAATTCAAACATAGTTTTCTTTTTGGAAAAGCTAAATCATTATCCCACCGTTTACGCGGTAGCTTATAAGAATATGTGCCTTTAAGACCAATATACAAAGATGTGAGGCGTTGTTGCCCATCAAGAATAGCAGTAATTCCGCTTTCACCATCTATGTTGGCTTTAGGATTATGCGTGTTGTCTCTTTCGTGGTATT
>CAZDCS010000228.1:0-1854 GCA_964504015.1 uncultured Mariniplasma sp.
TTGGAATCTCGATTATAAGTTGTTCATCTGCATCCCCTGAAATACTTAGTTCTTGTGAGTCACTACCTACAATAGGAAGAGCTGATGATACTTGCGAAACAAAACTCGCTAAAACTAAAAGCGGGACTAAGAAGATGAACGCAACTAGCGCTCCCCTTAAAGAACCAACTAGCGCACCGGTTATACGACTAAAAATGGGTTTTGATATTCTTTTACTAGGAGGAAATTCCTTCTTCCCTTTCTTCTCATGACTAAGACCAAGTCTATCATTTTGTTTTTTTAAAATAGCTTGCTTAACGCCGTGTTTCCAAATCGGTCTAAAAATGGTCATCGTTAATGACCATTTAATAATTGGGTAAAAAATGAAAAACGCAATAATACGAACTAACAGGTCAAAAATAGCAATAGCAAAACCAATAAGTGCTGGATCATTTAGATAATTTTGGAATTGACTAGGGATGACAATACCCAATCTTCCTTCGATCAAACCAATTAAATCACCTAAATCAAATGGCCCCATAAATAGCCAATTCAGTGATATCCTCGAGATGATAAATAGAGTTACACCTGTCATAATAATACTGGCAATAGTGTAGAATATTGATTTTTGATATCCTCTAATAAAACCTAGTAAAAAGTGAATAAAAACAAAAAAGCCTACGACTCCCCATTGAATTAATAGTAGTGATGGCATACTGTACCGCCTTTCTGAACCTTTATCCTAACTTCATTTTAGCAAAAAAAGGCGATAATTACAAATGTATAACTTTGTTATAGTTTTAATGAATAGCACACAATTGCTTATTTAGAGCATAAGTTCCCTACAATTTTATTAGTCTGAAATAATTGATGACTATGCGCACTAGCTATTTTCAGCGAGAAAGCTTGGCACTCTTAGAAAAAGAGACTAAAATAGTCTCTAGGTCTAAAACAAATGCTAAGCACTATAACCCTTGAAAAGGTTCATTGTTAAATGTTTGTTTACAATTTTTTGGCAATTGTTAATCTTCGTCTTTAGCTTCTGGTCTTGGATTAACGTGGACAAAGCAGTGAATGACCTCACTAAATTCTTTTTCAATATAATCGTGAACATTTTCAGCGATTATATGCCCTTGACTTAGAGTAAGATTTTCTGCCGCTCCAATTTCAACCTCGACATACTTTTGAGTCATATGTCTTCTGATTTTCAAATCATCGACACTTAAAACACCGCTAACTGAAAGTATCGCTTGATGTATGTCATTAATCTCAGCAGAACTCGGTGATTGATCAACAAGATATGATATTGATTCTTTTAAGAAAACAAGCGCTAGTTTCAAAATAAACAGCGCAATAATAATTGCTGCAATATAGTCGAAAATGATTAGGTTAAACTGCGCTAATGAAATCCCGATTATTGAAAATAACGTTGCCCATGCATCAAGCAAATGATTTTTCGCATCTGCTTTTAGAGTAGTACTATTATACTTTTTACTAACAATCACATAGTATCTGAACAACCACAGTTTTACAAGTAGCGCTAAACAAGAGACAATGAGCGTAATCAGGTCTGGTGGGTCTAGCGAAGTTGGATCATTAAGATAGGATATCACTCCATTAATTGAAAAAAACGAAATTGTTATTGCGGTGATAATAAACATAATAGCTAAAAAGAAATACGCCAAGCCCTCAAACTTTTCATGACCATAATGATGGTCATCATCTGGTTTTTGGGTAGCAACCCTTAAGACAACAAGCAAAATTATACTAATAAACACATCCGAAAACGAATTTAGCCCATCGCTTACTAAAGCTTGTGAATCACCAATGAGGCCTGTTGTTATTTTTATAATAGTTAAAAAAACATTGATTGCT
>CAZDCS010000229.1:0-1854 GCA_964504015.1 uncultured Mariniplasma sp.
ATGCTCCTTGCCAAGGGTCATTAAATAAACGTATGCCCGCAAATAGACTAAAGTATTGCCATAAAATTGTCCTAACCTACCGATTGATGATTCCGCTTTATCAAAGAAGTAGAAATTGTCCTTTTTTCTGACAATAGGGTTTGGTAAAAATTTAACTAGCTTTTCACAAACACCAACAGGACCAGATCCTGGACCTCCCCCTCCGTGAGGAGTTGAAAAAGTTTTGTGAAGGTTAATATGAGTTATGTCAAAACCCATATCCCCTGGTTTTGCTTTACCAAGAATAGCATTTAGGTTAGCGCCGTCATAATAGACGAGACCACCGGCTTTGTGAACCAATTGGGATATTTCTAATATGTCTTTTTCAAATGCCCCAGCAGTATTAGGGTTGGTTAGCATTAACCCAGCTGTTTCATGATTTAAAACATCTTTTAGAGCTTCAACATTTAGCGTTCCATCAAGATTAGATTTAATTTCAATTACATCAAACCCGCAAACAACCGCGCTAGCAGGATTAGTGCCATGTGCACTATCAGGGACAATAATTTTTGTTCTTGCTAAATTGTTATTTTTCTCATGATAAGCTTTAATTATCATTAAACCTGCTAATTCTCCTTGAGCTCCGGCAAAAGGATTCAATGAATAAGCAGCAAGCCCTGAGAGCTCTGCTAAAATTCTTTGTGTCTCGTAATATATTTTTAATAGGCCTTGAACTGTGTTTGCTGGTTGTAGGGGGTGAATATTTGTAAACCCACTTAAAGTGGCTAGCTCATCATTAAGTTTAGGGTTATATTTCATCGTACAAGACCCTAAAGGGTAAAACCCATTTTCCACACCAAAATTTTTTTGGCTGACATTAGTATAATGCCTAACTACTTCAAATTCGGTGACCTCAGGTAGTTCGGCATGTTTTTCACGAAGCAGTTTTTCAGGTATTTTGACGTGTGGGATATTTTTTTCTTCAATAGCATATCCGATTCTATTTACGGTGCTAAGCTCAAAGATCAGCTTGTCGTAATATCTCATTTTATATCCACCACCTTTTGTACTAATAAATCCATCTCTGCAATTGATCGTTTTTCAGTGACAGCGAATAAAAGCAATTGATCCTTGAGTATAAGTGGCCCAAGTATGCCATCATCCAATAATGATTTATCAAAATTGGCGACATTGAAATCCGCTTTTAAAACGAATTCTTTTACAAAAGGAAGGTCATTAACTTTTTCAAACTTGTTAGTTTCTAATAGTTTATTATACAAATAATGAGCGCCTTTCATTGATTCACTAGCAACCATTCTTAAACCCTTTTTACCCATTGTTGATAAATAGATAGCTACAGCTAAAGTGATTAATGATTGATTAGAACAAATGTTTGAGTTTGCTTTGGCTCTTCTAATATGTTGCTCTCTAGCTTGAAGTGTTAAAACAAAAGCACGTTTGCCATCTGTATCAGTTGTAATACCACAAATGCGTCCGGGCATCTTTCTTACATACTTTTTTCTTGTCGTTAAATAACCACCATAAGGGCCACCAAAAGATAAGGGAATACCCAAAGATTGAAGATCTCCACAAGCAATATCAGCATTATATTCACCAGGTGTCTTAAGTAGTGCAAGTGATTGGATATCAGCATTGATAATAAAAAGCCCTTTTTGTTCATGAACAACTTCTGCAAAACCATCTAGGTCTTCGATTGAGCCGTAGTAGTTAGGGTTTTGAACAATCAATCCCATTGAATTATTAATGTTTTGTTTAACAGTATCTAGGCTAGTAGAACCATTTTCATTTTTTAGAATAACCACTTCAATATTGCGGTATTTAGCATAAGTCTTAATGACTTCTATCGTATTTGGA
>CAZDCS010000230.1:0-1829 GCA_964504015.1 uncultured Mariniplasma sp.
ATTCGATTATTAGTATCTTGTGAAGTCTTTTAGCTTTCATTTTCATACCTCGCTTACTTTTTCAAGTTCCCAGGGGAAATACCGAAAACCTGATCTATCATAATAAACTTCATATTCATCGACAAAAGAAATACTAAAAACACGGTTGTTGTCGATTACTTTTACTTTTTGTCCGATTTCAAAGGTGTTCAAGTTTTTTTCTTTTAACATTTTCAATTCTCCTTTTTCACAACGAGAATATTCTTATCCAAACATGTTATTTCAATGTCGCAAGTTTCCAATTTGCCTCTGTAATAACAATCTTCTTCATCATCTACTTCCATTTGAAATTGAACAAGTTTAACATGTTGTTCTGCCTCTACAATTTCTCCAGTTGTGAAATCGCCTTTAAATGTTATTTTCATTTTTAAATACCTTTTCAAATTCCCAGGAAACATTTCCTATGATTTCACTTGGGATGTCTTCGATTGTTTCATAATCATTTTCATCAATAGATAGTTCATAAGCGAGATCTGATAGTAGAATTTCCTCGAACAGAACATCCTCATTGACTTTTAATATTGAGGCTATTTTTTTAATCACAGCCCCATACACTTTATTATCGTCATCAATCCTTCGATAATAATTGCCTAAATTCAAAGGTTTTTTTTCTACTGAACGACTGCCTTCTGAAACAAGAAAATACTTTTCATGCGGCTTATATTGCTCTTTAACTGTGATTATTTCTTCGTTTTCGATATAACTGAACCAGATTTTCAAACCTCCATCAGCCATTTTTAATATACTATTTATTTTCATTTTTAACCCTCCTGGAATAATTTATGAGTATGTTATCCATTTTCATTAAATCTTAATTCTTTGGGAATGATTCTACTATTGCTTTAAATAAATAGTCCCTAAGTTTGTCTTCTAAAGGTAGTTCACTGAAAGGAACCATCAAAGGATGTGTTTTCTTAACGATATCTTTGACCTCTCCATATACCCATCCGTCTTTTTTCTTAAATCTCAACCAATTTTGGTGGCTCTGTTCAGGTGATGTATTAGATTTTAAATGGTATTCTACTCCATCAATAACTGATGCCTGGATATTTTCGGGTGTGCCCTCCCATGATTTATGAGATTCATCACCCATTCCCTTACTAAACGCTCTGTTAACCTCGTAGCACATTTTCGCAATATTTAAAACTCTTATTATATCTAAACTTTGTTTCTTTGTCATCGTTATTCCTTAAAATACTTTTCTTTGTTTTCTACTAGTTTAAACAGTTCACCATGTTCGCTTTTCGGATTGTTATATTCATCATTGTGCTGTTTTGCTTTTAATACCAAAGAAGCATTATTAATGATTGTTTGAGCAACGGTAGTCATAGCTTTAGATCTAATAACTTCTTTTTCTAACTCCTCATCAGATATATCTTCATCGCCTAGTCTTTCTATTTGTTCAAATAAATGATTGTTTAAATCGATTAGTTTATTTTTCATTTAATAATCTCCTTTTTCTACTGGAACTGTCTATTAGCCTGGCCAATACTGTACCGCTCATTGTTAAATCAGGATCTTCATATATTAATCTTCTTCTATTGAGTATTAGTAACTCTGTTCGTGACACTAATTTTAGGTTCTCAATAGAAATATTCAATTTGTTTTGATCAAGAAAAATCAAAGCATGTTTTTCAGGCATTTTCCCGTGTTTTTCTTCATACACAATCCTATGTTTTTGTTTCCAAACATTTGGGTTGGAAACTTTAATATAGGTATATCCATCTGTTCTAACTACTTCAGTTCCGACTGTCATTGTATTGATTGGTCTATTTCCCTTTTTGAATTCT
>CAZDCS010000231.1:0-1827 GCA_964504015.1 uncultured Mariniplasma sp.
ACATGGAGTTGTGGACAAATATCCAATTCCCGTCTTTTGCTAACAAGTTAACTCCGGATTCTCCTATTTTTTGAACTCTTGCAAGTATTTTAGTTTTTAGTTCCAACTTCTCACAAGGGGTTATTTTAAAATCTTCTTTTGGTACAATTTTGGCTACAAGTTTACCTTTAACCTTAATTGAAACATATAATACGTCGCCTTTTTGCGGCCACTGAGATTTATCATATGGCAAGTCATCAGCCGATAACAACAATTCTTTAGCGATTCCCATATCCAAAAAAACACCTAAATAACCATGGACGTCTGAAACAGTCAAAAACCCGGGATTACCAACGGTAATAAGCGGTGTTTTCAGTGTTGCAGCTAACCTACCCTTTTGATCAAAATACAAAAATGCATCGACTAGAGTTCCTGGTTCTAATTTTTGAAATAAACTCTCGTTATTATGCAAAAAAACCTCACCCTCATCAGAGTCAAGCATGTATCCAATATCTGTTTTTCTATTAACTACTAATTGATTAATCATTCCTGATCTTAATTCCATATTATCACCCGCTTTTATTTTATCATAAAATGAGATAATGTGCTCTAATAATCGCCTAGAGACTAAAATTTAGTAACTTTTGACCTCTCGCACCACCTACATAGGAAACACGTATAGCTCTATTCATTTTCGCTCAAGTTTGGAACTAGTTTGTCTTGTGTCTTAATCAGTTAACCCGTCTTTAGATTAAGGGGGGGGGGCAGTGTCAAGAAGTTTGTTCACGCTTCTTGGTTAACATCTTGTGATAGTTTCCATGCGAATAAGAAAAAAGAGTGCCAAGGCACTCAAATGTCTAAATAGTTTAATAAAGATTCATATCTTTTAAGTAATAGCATTTTAAAGAATTCAGTTATTGGCTTCAAATCCTTATTTGATTTAAAAGATTCTAAGTGAGCAAAATAGTTCTCTCTTTCTTCTAAAGGAATTGATATCGGAAGATAACTCTCTTTCATTAAAAAATAGTTTAAAACTAGTTTTGCTAATCTACCATTAGCATCAACAAACGGGTGAATTTTAGCAATGCTAGCATGTGCGTAAGCAGCCTTTTGTATGGCATCGCCTTTAAATTGATCTATATTTCTAAAAAACCTGTTCATACGGTCATATACTTTAACATAATCTGGTGGCTGGTGTGCAGCACCAAAGATATTAATATTTACATTTCGATAGACGCCACCTTGGAAAATATTTTCCACTAAGAGCTCATGAATGTCTTTCAGTTTTTCTTCATTGAATGGTGCATTGTTAATAACTTCTTTTTTAACAAATTCAAACGCATCTAAATGGTTTAAGATCTCTTTTTGCTCTCTTTCGCTATACTCTAGTAGAGCTTTTGCTTGGCTTAGTCTTTTGACATCTTGATAAGGTATTCTGTTAGGACCTTTCATACCGACAGCATCATAGGTATACCCTAAAGCAAATTCTTTATTTGCTTCTAAGATAAGTTCTTGATCGCATTCTTTAACTACATTGGCTAGATGCTGACGCTGAATCTCTAAAATATCTTTTTCCATTGAACATCGCTCCCATCTTTTGTTTGATTATATCATAAAAGCGTCGCCCTAGACAAGAGATAAAAAGGGTTTAGTGCATATTTGGCAATTTATCACTCATACTTAGAGTTTAATCTCTGTTTGTTGCAAATCCCTTTGGTTGCTTGTGAAATAAAATGTGTACTGTCTTTTCCATCGTGCCCCACGCTGTTAATACCTATATTGTAGCATCAAACTTATATTTGGCATCTAGGTGTTTTTTAAGATATTGAATTTCTTGATCAATTGCTT
>CAZDCS010000232.1:0-1825 GCA_964504015.1 uncultured Mariniplasma sp.
AAAAAGCACCATATAAATATGAGATTGAAATGATAAGAAATAATCGCTTTGATAACACACTTAAAGAAAAACTGGATAATTGATGATAAGGCTCCTTAAACTAGATGTGACAATATGATTGTCACAAGTTAGCTAAGGAGTTTTTTATAAGGTATATCTTGATTCAATTGTTTGCCCAAATATAGAAACAACAAATGTTTCTATATGGTTTTATTAGAAAAAAATATGTAATTAAATAAGCATTGCTGCTAATAGATATTTAGAACTCTTCTTTTTGTTAATTCTATGTTTTATAGAATTGATTCCTTGAAAAAGAGAGAGCCTTATTTAGCATTCCCTAATAAAAAAAATCTAATTAGTGTATAATAATTCTAGAGGAGCTGATGCAAATGAACAAAGAAATACTGATAAAAAACATTGTTTATTTCAGAAAAAAAGAAGGACTAACCCAAAGGGAGCTATCAGAAAAGCTCAACTATTCAGATAAAGTCATAAGTAAATGGGAAAGAGGCGAATCTTTGCCTGATGTTTTAGCACTTACTGAAATAGCGGCCTATTTCAATGTTTCTATTGACAAATTGATATTAGTGGAGATAGAAAATTCGGAAGAAACTTACGCTAAAACGCGAAAACTGGAAACAAAAAGAATAAAGGGACCATCGGCTTTTCTTGAAAATTCTATTTGGTTTTCCTTTATAATATATTTTATAGCAGTGATAGCAGTGTTTCTAGGCCTATTAGATTTTATGGTGATAGTGATTGCTAGCGGTTTTTTCATCGGTTATTCTATATTGTGGGCCATTATGACAGTTAACGTATCTGTTGAAGCTAATTTAGAAGGTAACGTAATTAGAGTGACAAACTCACCGACAAAACTACAGTTATATATCAATGATGTTCTAGTAGATGAATTAGATGCTCTTTTTTGTTTTAATGTGACCCTTACTGGAAAAATAGGGGAGCACTTAATCAAGACCAATGTATCAGGTTTTGATAAGTTTAGGTGTACTATATTTGTTGAATAATTACGTAGTTAGTACATAAAGATAGTAGGGCAAAAAAAATAAAAATATAAACGAGTGCCGTTTTTATTTGGCACTTACAAGTTGTCTGATAGAAGGAAACACAAGAAAAATATCCTAATTGAAAAAGAAGATGAAACTATACTATCTACCTATTGCCGTGGAAAACCTAAGTTTTCTACCTAGTTGTAGCAATTTCTAAGCATAGAGATAGCGAGAGAAAGGGCATCAAACAAGGAAATGGAATTCATGTTTTGGTGCACTACATCCTTGATAACATTTGAACTCAGAGTTATGTCAAATATTGAAATAAGAGCTTTTTTGTCAGAGTTTAAAAGGGTTGTTAGTATTGAAACAAAAATTAGTCCAATAACCACTTATTTAAAGCCCAATAATTAAAAGCGCTATATAAAACAAAAGTTGTGCCTAATTATAAGAAGAAAAATAAAGCGAAAATAAAGAAAGCTAAACAAGAGATTAGGAGTAAAATGTATGATAAAAATCGGTAGTCATGTCTCAATGAAAGCACCACTTATGTATTTAGGTTCTGTCCAAGAAGCACTAAGTTATAATGCTAATGCTTTTATGATTTATACAGGGCCACCGCAAAACACTAGAAGAAAAGATATTTCTGAATTAAAAATAGCAGAAGCAGTTGTTTTAATGAAGGAAAGTAAGCTTGATTTTGCTAATGTGGTAGTACATGCACCCTATATTATTAATCTAGCTAATCCTGATCCTGAAAAAAGAGCATTTGCTATTTATTTTTTAACACAAGAAGTAAAAAGAACGGCAGCACTTCA
>CAZDCS010000233.1:0-1206 GCA_964504015.1 uncultured Mariniplasma sp.
CTACAAACTGGAGGTTCAAGTGGATAGTAATGGCTTATATAAATTAATATTGTTAACTAGTGAATTATTTATTGCTATGTTCATTAGCTTAACCCCCTCATTTCATCGAGAGGTTATGAATCAGCTTCTAGCCCCTTTATCAAAAGATCAGAAGAGAATTATTAAAAATGAGGTCCAATCTAAATTTTTAATATTTTCGATTCAAATCCATGTGACTTTTGGACTTTTGATTGATTATATCTATGAAGTACCAAGTTCGTTTAGACAACCTCCTGAAAGAAATGACCTTCAGAGTAATGAAAAACCTCGACCTCCAAAGCTAAAAGATAATATTAGAGCAAGAACTCTTAGTATAAAACAGGAATTATTTCTCGCTTTCAAAATTAATTTTGAGCTTGGAACTCGGGAACACTCGCGGTATCACTATTATATTTTAAGGAAAATTTGGGGAATGCTTGTAACTGATTCAAAAGAATTGCCATTAGCTTTTTTAATTGTAATCATCGATTCAGCAAAAGGGTTTATAAACTATATAGTACGGAGAGCATGATAAATATATTTACATACTGGATATAATTGTAGGTATAGGCACCTATCTACAATTATATCCAATCTACAAAACCTCTTTCATAGCTATATCTAGCCAAAAACTACAATTTCTTCAATAGTTTTTGCACACCACTTTCTTGTCACTGACTGTAATTATCGTACTACTCTCACACATAACGCCAAGTTCAGTTGACGCTGGCAGATATACGATAAACCCTGTCAACACATTGAACTTTGATAAAAGATGACCCTTGAAAACGAACTGCGCTGCCAGCGGTCAACTGCAACTTTTTGTTATGCATTTTACTATTCTTTAAAAGTCCCATGACCAAGTACACTTTCAATTCTATTTTTTAAACGTGATTTCAGCTCATCTTTTTTTGCAGAATCCCACGTAATACAATTGTATTGTCTTATATCAAAATGGAGCTGTTCTAATTCATCTTCGCGACAAAGCCAAAATACTTCCAAACCAAGCCCTTTAGCAAAGCCCGCCTCATAATATACTCCGCCTCTATGCCCCGTAAAATCAGCAATAACAAATTTGCTTTGTCTGATTTGAGAGATGATTTCATCGTCTATTTTGTCATTATGTTCACGCTGATCTACTCTGTGTGGATAATATCCTGCATCAAGTATAGCCTTAGAAATAATTTC
>CAZDCS010000233.1:1231-1816 GCA_964504015.1 uncultured Mariniplasma sp.
CCACATGGCTACAAACCCTTGATTACTTTCAATATTTACTTTTTTTAACTCTTCAAGTCTTAACCAGCCTTGAGGGATAATCGAATATTTTTTATTTTCAATATGCTTTTTTAATCTTTCTATTTCATCTAAATATTTTGTAAATGCTTTTAATTCTTCCTCGTTAATACACCACGTCTTACTTATCCATTTTTGATTACAGTCAACCATTTGCCCTGCGTATTCGGTTTGGCTAGACACATACAATAAAAGCCTATCGGCTCTTTCAGTAAAAGAAGGTGAATTCAAACCCAAAAGAGAACCTACATTTGTATCTGATATTTCATAATTTTGATTATCTAATAACCATCCAGAAATATTAGCTTTTTGCCTATCAGACAAACTTAGACTTGCCTCAGTCAGTCCAGATATAGAGAATTCTCCACATCTTGGACAATCTACCAAAGAAGCATCACGACTCTCGCAAGAACGAATTCTCGCTTCATTTCCACAAATAGGACATTTTTTCATAAGCTATATTTATTTTATGCATAACGCTTAAATAACACGCCACAAATGATAAACGATGAACTATCCAAGTGGCAA
>CAZDCS010000234.1:0-1799 GCA_964504015.1 uncultured Mariniplasma sp.
TTATAATTCATGGGCAGTAATGAGCGAAGATGAGATGCATGATGTGAATGGTGGAGGATGGTTTTTTGGTTGGAGAAGGTCTAGATTTATGAGGAATTTCAATGCTATAGTAAACGAAATAAGAGAAAACATACCCTCAGGGATAGGTATAATTATATCTTCGATTAAGGCTTCCGTTGCGTTTGGATTTGCTTATTTAGCATCGTTTTTCCCGGTTTTAGCTGTTGCGCTAGTTGTTGCAGGGAAAGTTATTGGAAAAATAGCTATTTTTGTTGCAGTTGCATTAGGTGGTGCAGCACTTGTATTAGCTTTTCATATGGGAACTCGTAGAGTGTTCTATTAGGAGGGATTAGTTGTGAAAACTTTCAGTGTATTCAAATCAAAATATTTTTTATTTAGTGCAGCTACCTATATTTATACAGCACTTATATTAGCATTCATTTTAGCAGCAAGTGAGAGTATGGATCCCGAAGATGGATTTAATGTTGTTTCTGAGATATCTATTTATTTCACAATAGTAGTCATAATATTCACACTTAGGTCTGTAATAGATAGGATTCGAATTTCAGCGTATGGGAATAAGGGTTTATCTTTGCGAAAACAAGCTTTTTTACAATATAAACTCATTTACCTATTCACTAGCGTCTTCTTTATTTCTCTGTTTCTTTCAATATTTGGAGTTAGAATCCTTTTTGAATTGAATACAGTGAAAGTTTTATTCTATCATTTTGTAGCGATTCTCCTACTCTGGGATATGGTGGTTTCATTTATTGTCATCAAAGACATGAGCAGGTTTGAAACTGTCAAATCAAAAGAGCTTCATGATGATAAGATTATTTCGATAAATGTAAATTGGGCTCCAGTTATAGCGTTTTCATCAATGATTTTAATAGACCATCATGTTGCCCCTATTGAGGGTGCGGTTTTAGTTGGATTTCTAGTATTGTTTAATATTACTCACAAAATTGTGTGTTACCATTATTTCAATAAGGTATCCAAAACAGCTATGAATACGGATTTTAGTGCAAGAGATAGTTCTGCTATTCTAGCGGAAGTAAGTTCTTTTAAAGATTGTGAAAAGACAGATATAGAAAAAAAAATAGATGATATATTTGGCGTTTTAAATTGGTATTTTTTTGGATTTGCTGTTCCACCCGCTGGAATAATAGTGTTTTTTATTTGGCGGAAAAAGAGGCCTAAAGATGCCATAGCATCCCTATTTGGCTTTATAACTGCCATAGCGGTTTTTTATGTATTAGGGGTAGTGTCTTTTTACAATTGACGCATGAAAAATCTGTTCTACATCAATGTAAGGTGTCATAATAAGTGAATCACTATTTTATGGGTATCTAGAGAAAATATAGGTGCCTATTTTTTGCTTGTACATCCTGAGTTTGACAGCTCCCACAGCTCTCAGATATGATCCACAGCCCACCAAGGCCGTTTTTTAAGTGTGCCGGGCATGGCATATAACTGTGAGCGTCAATTTTACGATTCTTTCCAAGTTCATTTGATTAATAGGTAAGTTATGGTATAATAATGATATTCACTTGGAGGCCAAAAGAATGAATACCATTGTAAAGTATCTTGATAAATCACTTGACTATGTTAGCCATAAACTTAAAGAAAACACACTTACCGAGTTTAACAGTTGAAGGAACAAAAAACTAGTTTAATAGCTCAATTAAGCCGTTAAATTATTTTTCTAGATGTTGCATTCGGACACTGATTTAAAGATTTTACCCTTATATTTCCTCATCTTTTCAATCTTAGGGTTGTTTCCATCAAAGCTCACGCCA
>CAZDCS010000235.1:0-1781 GCA_964504015.1 uncultured Mariniplasma sp.
TATATTTCCCGAACAACCTGCCAATATCTGATGCATTTGTATTTACTTTGATTTGCTTTACCCATTGTTCACACAAGTTAACTCTGTTCGTAATAATTAATGTTTTCTGTTTCAATCGAGTTATTAACTCAATACCTATAACTGTTTTACCAAATCCTGTAGGGGCAACAATTATTCCACTATTTTTATTCTTCAACTTATTAAGTAAATAAATTTGTTTGGCTCTAAGCTTTATTGTTGATTTAAGTTTTGTGCTTAATGATTCCTCTTTCCTAAAATCATCTATTACATAAAGAATACTTTTATCGTTCAAATCACAAATAATTTTTTCTAGGATTCCAACTGGTAAGAGTAAAAGTTCTGAGGTTTCTCTATACAATTCAATAATTCTAGGAACATTGAAATTACTCAATCTCATTTTTTCATTTTTATAGAACTGAGGATTACTTAAACTGCTTGCACGTATCATATATTGCTTTGATTTATTATTTAGTATTGACTTTTTTATAATAATCTCGTTTTTTATAGTAATAACAAAAGGTTGTTGAAAATCTAAATTATTAATATCTAAATGTTTTAAATTAGTAGAAAGTGGTCCAATGTCATTTTTAGATTTCTTTAATTCAAAATACTTATTAATATTAGCAATTGTAGATTTCTTAATATTGTATAAAGTATCATACTGATTTTCAAAAGGAACTAGTTCATCGTCAACAAATAGAGTATTACCTATCTTTCCGCTCTTTCCTTGGAGAGGCAATGCAATTAAGTTTCCAATTTGTTTCTCTGTTATATAATCTTGTGTTGGAAACATTCTATCATATGAGTTTAGTGAAATACTACGTATATCGTTCATAGTATCGGTTAATAAAAATCTACCTAGTCTCCTTGCTATTTGAGCTGGAATAGCTTCTTCAAAAAATATCCAGGCATGTGCACCTTTACCAGATCTTGAAATCTCTATTAGGCAGTCAAATCCATTCGCAACTGATTTCGATTTAAACGCTAAGATATCTTTTCTCCACATTGCTTCATCAAAATCAACTGCAATAAAGTAACAAGTCTGATTTTCAAGCATTGGATATAATCCAAGTGTGATAGTTGCTTTTAAATGATTTATAAATATATCTCTTGTAATTGCTTTATATAATTTTTCATTTTCAATTAATTTCTTCTGATCTTTTGATAAATATCTATATTCCCTTTTGTATACTGGTGAATACCCTGACTTTTCTTTGTTTTCCCACCTTTCAGCATAAACATCTTCCCTACCTTTAAAATAACCCATAAATATGTTAAGTTTTTCTAATGTTGAGTATGTTTTATTTTTCGAATCTTCTTTACCTGCTAACAATCCGTGTAATGAAAGTATCTTCTTATAATTTTTTATCTTGCTGTAAGCTTTACTTAAATCATCTTCAAGTTTCTTAATATATTCATCTTTATTCATATACGTATCACAGCTTCTTCAGTATTTTCTTCATAATCAAAATTATTATAAAACAAATCCAGTAAATAGCATTGCAAATCATCATTGAAAATTTTATCATAGAGAATTGTTGCAATTTTGATATTCTTAACTTTATATGATAATTCACAGGTTTTCTCAAACACATCAACAATACAGTTTCCCAATTCTTCATTATATTCAGATGTGTAATATTCCTTGATTTGGAAAATATAGTCAATAAAGTCCATAGTTAGTTCCACATCATTTTTTATTAAAAAATAGAACTCATTAAATATTCTATGAGCTTCAGAGAATTTTATACTTTCCGTAT
>CAZDCS010000236.1:0-1775 GCA_964504015.1 uncultured Mariniplasma sp.
CTTGACCCTTTAAAAAAACCTCTTCGCAAAGAGGTTTTTATTTGTTTATTTATTTCTTATAAGAAATATTGTGGTGCTCTAAAACTTGTTTAAAAATTGTGTCATAGATATCTTTATTATCTCTTAAAAACTGTTTTGCATTCTCTCTTCCTTGTCCAATCTTGTTGTCATTATAAGAGAACCATGCTCCGCTTTTATGGATGATATCTAAATCTGATGCGAGGTCAACTAATTCACCAACTTTAGAAATACCCTTACCATAAATAATGTCTACTAAAACAACCTTAAATGGTGGTGCAACTTTATTTTTAACGATTTTAATTTTAGCTTTGTTACCAATAATGTCTGTTCCATTCTTAATTGCCTCAGAACGTCTTATTTCTAGGCGAACCGAAGAATAGAATTTTAACGCTCTTCCACCAGGTGTTATTTCGGGTGAACCGAACATCACACCTACTTTTTCGCGGATTTGATTAATAAAAATAGTTGTTGCATTCGATTTAGCAATAACACTTGATAGTTTTCTCATCGCTTGTGACATCAGTCTTGCCTGCAAGCCAATATGTGTATCGCCCATTTCACCGTTAATTTCAGCCTCAGGGACTAAAGCTGCAACAGAATCAATTACTATTGTATCTATTGAACCACTACGCAGTAGTGCCTCAGTAATCTCTAGTGCTTGTTCTCCCGTGTCTGGTTGCGATAAGATAAGGTTATCAATATCAACGCCTAAAGCTTTTGCATATTGCACATCAAGTGCATGTTCAGCATCAATAAACGCGACAAATCCTCCGGCTTTTTGCACTTCAGCTATCGCATGCAATGCTAATGTCGTCTTACCAGAGCTCTCTGGTCCATAAATTTCAATAATTCTACCTTTAGGATAGCCACCTATCCCTAAAGCAATATCAAGCCCTATAGATCCCGATGGGTTAGCTTCCACATGGCGGTCAGGTTCATCACCTAACTTCATAATAGCGCCCTTCCCGTATTGTTTTTCAATTTGTTTCATTGCCTCAGCAAGAGCTTGTGCTCTTTTATCTTTATCCATAATTAAGATACCTCCATCTTATAATAGCTCTCTCTTTTTTTTATTACTCTAAATGCTTTCCAAAATCACTTTTTTATTTTTAATGAAATAATCAATTCCACTTACAACTGTTAGTAATATCGCAAACCAGAAAATTATGTTTGCTACTAGCGGTGTTGCACCAAAATCATTAAAAAGCATTACCACTAAAGCTATCATCGTAGCTGACGTCTTAAACTTCCCGTAGGGAGATGCTGCAATTACAGTTCCTTTTTCAACAGCCATTAAGCGAATCCCTGTAACCATAAACTCTCTAAAAATAACAATCATAACTGCCCATAAAGGAACACGTTCTGGCATTAATGTCATTAAAAATAGTAGAGCAACCAACACAAGCAGTTTATCAGCGATAGGATCTAAAAATTTACCAAAGGTTGTTATTTGATTGTACTTCCTTGCTACATAGCCATCAAGAACATCAGTTAATGCAGCAATCACAAATAAAATAGCAAACCAGAATTGTGCAACACTTAAATCAAGAAACCCTATCTTTGCTTGCATAGCCTCAATATAAATAAAACCTATCATTATAGGGATTAGTAATACTCTTAGAAACGTTAGTTTATTTGCAGTAGTCATTTCGACCTTCCTTTATCTTCTATATGTATATTTTACCATAAATACATCTTTACTTGAGTTTTCGCAAAATTTCAATCAGATATTTTTCTATTTGAATACCTCATAA
>CAZDCS010000237.1:0-1772 GCA_964504015.1 uncultured Mariniplasma sp.
TTGAAAATGAGCGATTTATTTATTAAAAACACCCCTAAAAATCAACAGTCCTTAATTAGTCATGTAAAAGTCCTTTCGTTTTTTGTTTAGTATAGTTTTTGTTTCAGCTTAATTATACCAAAAAATGAAGGGTTTTTATATGCTTTTAGACTAAAAAAGCCACTTATTTAATGAAAAATAGCTGGCTTTTTTTATTAGCTGGAATTTTGCGAAAACTCAAAGAGCTGCTACATTGACTATCAATAGTTACTATGCTAAAATTAAGGCATGAAAATAGTAGCTATTTTTCTATTTTCTAAAGGAACATCCACATTAAAAATAGGAGACTATTAATGAGAAGAGTTGTAATAGTAGGCACTCAATGGGGTGATGAAGGTAAAGGGAAAATCACAGACTATTTAGCGCAAAGCGCTGATGTTGTTGTTCGTTATCAAGGCGGTAATAATGCAGGGCATACTGTTATCTTTGATGGCAAAAAACATAGTTTACACCTGCTTCCCTCAGGTATTTTAAACCCGAATATTATTAATATTATGGCTAATGGGATGGTTATTAACCCAAAAGCATTTGTTGAAGAACTCACAAAGGTGGAAAAATATAGATTATTCATCTCTGATCGGGCCCATATTGTCTTGCCTTATCATATTGAATTTGATAAAGCCTATGAAAAGGCTAGAGGCACAAAAAAAATTGGAACTACCCACAAGGGTATTGGCCCAGCTTATGCAGATAAGGCAGCACGAATAGGGATGAGAGTATCGACTTTTATTGACAAAGAATTATTTAGCGTTAAATTAAAAGAACTAATTACAATTAAAAATCAAGAATTAAAGCGCTTATCGGCAACAACAATCAAATTTGAAGACGTCTATCATAAATACTGTGAGTATGCACAAGTTATGAAACCATTTGTTACAGACACATCAGTTTTATTAAATGAACTTATCAAAGTTGATAAAAAGGTGTTATTTGAAGGAGCACAAGGCGTCTTGTTATGCCTAGACCACGGGACTTATCCTTATGTAACATCAAGTTCTCCAACAGCATCTAGTGTTCCCGTAAATACAGGGATTGCTCCTTGGTTAGTTCAGGGCGCTATAGGCGTTACAAAAGCTTATACAACAAGGGTGGGCTCTGGTTTTATGCCAAGTGAAATTGAAGGAAAAATCGCAGATTACATCAGGAAAACCGGTAATGAATTTGGAACAACAACAGGAAGACCTAGACGAATAGGTTGGTTGGATACCGTTGTTTTAAGACACACAAAAAGAACTAGTGGGTTAAGCTATCTTGCTATTACACTACTTGATGTGTTATCAAACATCTCTGAGTTAAAAATTGTTGTCTCATATAATTATAAAGGGCGAGTTATTGATCAAATACCTGCTGAAATATCAGATTATAGACAATGTGTTCCAAACTACATTATAATGCCAGGATGGCACGAAGATATAACGGGTGTCAAATCGTTTGCTGGCTTGCCGAGAGCAGCGCAAAATTATTTAAATAAAATATGTGAACTAGTGGATGTTCCGCTAGGCATCTTTTCTGTAGGTCCTGACAGGACACAAACTATCAATGTAGAATCAATTTTTTCGGTGGTGGACGATGATTAAAAGATATCAAACAAAAGAAATGGAAAAACTGTGGAGTGAAACAAATCGCTATAATTCTTTTTTGAAAGTGGAATTAGCGTGTTCTTTTGCTTGGAATAAACTAGGTCTAATTTCTGATGGGGAGTATCAGAGGTTGGCTAGGGCAACATTTGAACT
>CAZDCS010000238.1:0-1772 GCA_964504015.1 uncultured Mariniplasma sp.
TTTTTTTTAGAGTAATAGAGAAAAACAATATCTAGTATAGGGCAGGAGGAAACAAATATGAGGAAAATAAGTTTATTAATAGGGTTAAGTTTAGTGTTGTTATTATTATTTGGGTTAACCGGTAGGGCTCAAGGGGCTTCAGGAGAAGTTCAAAGACCAAATTTGTTAGATTTAAGCAATTTTAAAAGGCATTCAGGAAATGGAGAAAGAGCTAGAACATTTCTCCCAATTGATGTAGAGGCAAACCAACAATATACAATTGTTATTGATTTTGCATTTTTAGGGGAAAGCGTAAATTCTTTAGGGGAATTAACAATACGAGTTCAAGATTATCCATCGGCTGCTATAGTGGAGCATCTCGTATTGAGTGATCCTGTGACAATGACGGCATACTTTGAGTTTACACCTTTACAAAACAAGATTCTTATTCTAGATATGCCTGTGGCACCAAGTAATGGTGATTATAATGCCGTATTGTATAAAGGAGCTTTTATAGATTTTACTGGATATACGCCATTTATTGATCCTAATGAGGTTATGAGTTATCAAGGGTCGTTATTTATGGATGTTGATCAATTAATGCCAATAAGCCAAATCGAAACGTTTATCCATGCTCACGATCCACAAGGAAATCCTTTAGCAAAGAGTGTTGAATCAGATAATTTTTCGACTAGCTCGAAAATGCCAGGTCAATATCAAATCATCTTTTCTGCACAATATAATAACATCACTAAAAACTACTACCTCAATATTACTGTGATAGATAGGGTTGGCCCGGTTATTGCGGACCCTGGTTTAATATCAGTGGATTTAGGGAGCAAACTCAGTATTGATCAAATAAAACAGCTTATCGTGGTAACAGATAATGTGGACACTATATTATCAAGCGAACTAGTTGTTACAAGTGATACATATTCAACAGCAAATACAGTTGGGCAATATATTGTTAGTGTGCAAGCGACAGACTCAAGTGGAAATGTGACAACAAGAGTGATTAATATTGACTTAGTTGATTTAGTTGGCCCAGAAATAGATGGTCCTCAAGCAATATATCTTTATACAACAGATGACGCTTTAACAAATGACGAAATAATCGCTTATTTTGATGTGTTAGATGTCGTTGATGGCTCTAATGTTGTCTTTATTTTTTCACTTAACAATTATCAGCAAACAAAAATCCCGGGAATTTATGACATAAACTTAAAAGCTACTGATACTAATGGAAATGAAACAGTTTTCTATCTTAAGATGCATGTGATAGAAAATAGAGGACCAGTCTTCACCGAAAATGAAGTCATTTTAGATGTTGCAACAGCTAATGCGATGACTCATCAAGAGATAATTGATTGGTTTATTGCTCAAACATTAAGCAGTGGACAAGTCATAACTAATGTAACTATTTTGTTTAGTGAATATGAAGGTAATGAGACTAAGATGGGCAGTTATTATATCTACTTTAACTATGAAGTAGACGGGGAGATAGAAACTTCTAGAATAACCGTCAATGTCGAAAATGAGGATAGTTTTCTAAGATATTTACCGTTTTTAGCAACAGGAATCCCCCTTTTAATTGGAGGAGCGGTAATTTATAAGATTAGAAAAAGAAAATAATTAATTTCAGCAAAAAGAATTGACACTTTTTAAAAAAAAAGGTATAATTCTTTTTGCGCGGGTGTGGCGAAATTGGCAGACGCACTAGACTTAGGATCTAGCGCCTTCGGGCGTGCAGGTTCAACTCCTGTCACCCGCACCACAAAACTAATAAAAGAAGG
>CAZDCS010000239.1:0-1771 GCA_964504015.1 uncultured Mariniplasma sp.
CGCTTGATTTTATATAAATTATGTAGTAGAATGAAGGTGAAATAATATGACATACTCATTAACTTTTGATAATTTATGAGCAGTAATGAGCGAAGATGAGATGCATGATGTGAATGGTGGGTTTTGGGATTCAATAATCCGTGCAAGAAACTCTGCTATAGGAATAGCTATTGAATTAGTATATACGGGTTTAAGGATTGTATTAGGTGCAAAAGCTTTGGCCACTTTATTTACCTATGCTGCAATTGACAAAGCCTTTGGAACGTATACTACAGCCTTGAAGTTTATCTGGCATAATTGGAAACTTGTTCTTGCTGCAACAATCATTTTGATAGGGGTGGCACTATCCATATGGCATATGATCAATAATTAGGAGGAATACTTGTGAAGTGGTTGTACGTACTGTTTTTAGTTTTAAGCATCGCACTTGTCCCTATAGCAATATACGGGATGATAGATAATCTGTCTTTTGAATCAATTGGCTTGTTTTTAATTGCATCTACAGGAGTTCCTCTTGGCATTTACGGCATCAAAGGTGGTTTCAAAGACAAGGCAAAAAAATAAACGGTGTTCAATATAGTGTATATCAAATATTAGGAGGATAATATGTATAAAAACAAAAAAAAGCTTTTTATTTTTATGCTGCTGTTAAGTGCGATTTCTATTTTTCCAGTTGTTTATATTGTTAGAGGGTTTTTAGGTCCAAACCAGGATGACAATTGGTTTAGTATCGCCATTTTCATTGTCATTATCGTAGTACCGCTGACTGTTTTAAGCAATTTACTAATGTATTTAGACCTTAGGAAAGAAAAATTAAGAACTAGTGTCAAGTGACAGAATGTTAAAAAGATGAAACTACCGGAGAATGAGATTTTTGAGAATCACAGCTTAATTTGCTTCTGTATTTGCTGCTTTGCTAGGGGCAGCAGAATTAGCTCCGACAGTCGTTGGAGCAGCTGCTTTAGGAACTTTTTTTGCAATTAAGTTTGCGACTGAAACCTGGAGTGCAGCACAAGCAATTATGGGGATTTTTTCTTGCCTAGACTATGGAGGTTTTCGTGTAACTGGAACAAAACTATTTGGAGTTGTTCTAACGACTAGAATAGCATAAGGAAAGAGGGTAATTATGGACGGAAGAAAAAAAATAATCGGGTTTTTGTGTGGTGTGATTCTTTTGGAGTTAGTGATTTCTGTTCTACTCTTTAATATGGTTCCTGTGCTTTCAATTGCAGCAAGTTTAGGGATAATATATACACTCATTAAGTATTCAAAACCTACTGTTGGAAAAACAGGTGATAAAAAAGGAAGCGCAAATTCTGATTTAGATAATAGTGACGTCAGCATTAAAAAAATTGCATTTATTTTGGTGGGGCCTTTTATTATACTGGCAATTGTTGGTACATATTTAATGTATATTCTTGCTAAGTGAGGTTTTTCATAACGTTTATTTATCTATAGTTGTTTCATTGTTATCTAGCTAGTCATGGAAGACTGATGAGGGTGGCATTTGTAAGTGCAAAAGAATGCAACTTCATCATGTCAACTAGTGAAACTTAGTATTCTATATTAAAAAACAGAGTGAAACTTAGTAATGACAAGACAGGTTGAGTATACGAAGTTTATTTTTTTGTCAGTGATGACAAGGAGATAAACTTTTTTCTTTTTAGGTGAAATATAAGGTGAGTGTGCAGATAAAAATATTACTAAAATAAATGAGGTCAAGATATTAGAGTTGAAATTCCTGCCCTATCAGCTAGAGAGTTCGGTTTTG
>CAZDCS010000240.1:0-1749 GCA_964504015.1 uncultured Mariniplasma sp.
GTAATTCAAAAATTAAAATATTGTTTTTGCAGTCTTTAATTTCATCCTGTGCCATTTGTTTCATTTCTGGGTCAGGGTCACTTAGCATTTCGTTGGCTGAATTTAAATCTTGATTGGCGGCTTTTAAGTTTTTATACGCTTCAACAATTTCACTGTTTTGGGCATACTCTTTAGAAAGTTCTAAAAATTTATTTTGATTAGAAATAACACCAGGATCCGACAATAACATGCCAACTTCTTCTTGTCGGTCTACTAATTGCTCTAGTTTTTCTAATATTGATGCTTTCATTATGCTTCTCTAATTATTACTTTTGTTATTGGCGTTTTTCTGGCTTAAATTAAATAATTTTTTAGTGGTTTCTATGGTGTTTAAGTCATTGTCTTTAGCCGCTTGGCGCAAATGCATTGTGGGTTGGTGAAGTAATTTGTTGCATAAACTTAGGCTATATTGGCGAAGTATATCTTCTGTACTTTTACCCTTATCGGCTTGTTTAAGGCACGTTTTAATTAGGTCTTCAGATACCTGAGTGATATGTTGTCGTAATTCCATTATGGTGTCGACGGCATCTAAAGACTTTAGCCATTTTTCAAAATCTTTTACGTGTTCCACTATAATACTTTCAGCCTGTAACGCAGCTTGCTGTCTGGAACGTTGGTTTTCTTCAATGACTTCTTTAAGGTCATCTACGGTATATAAAAATACATCATCAAGGGTTTCAACTTCTTGTTCAATATCTCTTGGTACGGCAATATCAACCATAAAAATGGGTTTAAATTTTCTTTTAATGAGCGCGCTTTCAACAGCCCCCTTACCTAATATAGGTAACTGGCTTGCTGTGGAAGAAATAATAATATCTGCTTTATGCAAATAATCGGGTATTTGATTAATACCGATTGCTTCGCCGCCGGCTATTTTACAAATATCTTCGGCTTTTTCAATGGTTCTGTTGGCAATAATTATAGAACCAATATTGTTCTTTTTTAAATGCCTTACCGCCAGCTCTATTGTTTCACCTGCGCCAATCATTAAAGCTGTTTGTTTGTTTAGTTCACCAAATATTTGTTTTGATAAAGTAACCGCAGCGAAGGCAACCGATACAGGGTTAGCACCAATTTCTGTATCGGTTCTTACTTGTTTTGCAACGGTAAAAGCGTGTTGAAATAATTTAGATAAGTATTTTTGAATGCTTTTAAATTTTGCTGCATCACTAAAAGCGGTTTTCATTTGCCCTAAAATTTGAGGCTCACCCAAAACTAAAGAATCTAAACCACTGCAAACCTTAAATAGATGTTCAGTTGCATCATTATCGTTATAAAAAAACAAATGTGGTTTTAAGTCACCGTCGTTGATTTGGTGAAATTGGTGCAACCATTGAACGATTTGATCGTCCTGATTGTCTGTATGGTAATAATATATTTCTGTGCGATTGCAGGTAGAAACAATAACTGTTTCATCAATGTTTTTAAGTTTAGCTAAGTCGTTATAAGCACTTTTAAGGTGATGATTAGAAAAGGCGATTTTCTCCCTAACTTCTACAGGGGCTGTATTATGATTGAGGCCGATTACAGATAAAGTCATGAATGAAAATAGGATACAAATTGCACTTTTTAAGGGCGAGAAGTATAGCAGTTTTAATGACTTTTTTTCTATGCAATAGAGACAAGAATAAAAGCTTTGTTATACTAGTTGGACTGATATATTAAGTGCAACAGCCTATATTAATGAGCTATAAGTTGTATTTGCCTTGC
>CAZDCS010000241.1:0-1746 GCA_964504015.1 uncultured Mariniplasma sp.
TTTGGTATCTAGTTGGAGAACCTGCAAAAGCATACTTTGCATCAAGAAGTCAAGCAATTGCTGATGAATTGAAAAAGGTTCAAGACAAACTTAATAAATCAGTTGCTCTAAAAAAAGAGGCACTTTCTAAAATATCTGATGCAGAAAAATTTGCACAAGATTTAGTAGTGACATCTAAAAAAGAGAATAAGATAATCAATGATTCTATCATGACTCAGTGTGAGTTAGATTTAGTTACGTTAACCAAGCAAGGCTCTTCTACAAGAGACTATGCACAAAGAAAAATGGTTCGTAGTGTTGTTGCAGATATAATTACAGAGACTCTCGCTCAAAGCTCAGCAGACTTTGATAAAAAAGCTATGGCTAATGTTATTTTGAAAAAGGTTGCTTAAATGGAAGAACTAATTGCAAAAAAATATATTAAAGCCTTAAGTGCAGGTTCTGATACTGTAGCAATACAAGGAATGTCAGAAGTATTTTCTATATTAGCTGATTCATTTAAAAATGATAAGTTTGTTTGTATAGTTACTAACCCACATGTAAGTGCTTCAGATAAATCTGAAATTCTTTTAGATGCAGTGAAATCAGTTCAGTCTAAAAAAATTAACAATTTGATTAAACTTTTAGTTGAAAATAAGCGTATCAATATAATTCCTGCCATTGCTAGTGAATTGAAAAAAGATATAGCAAATGCTACTAAAATTTATGAGGGAATTATTTACAGTGATAGTGATATCGATTCTAAAGTAATTACTCAGTTAAGTGATGGTTTAAACAATAAGTTTAATTCTACAATTACATTAACATCTGTAAAGAATAATTTTAATGGTATTAAAGTAGAAGTAGTAGGTCTGGGTATTGAGATTAATTTCTCTAAAGATAGAATCGATAGTCAAATGATAGAACATATCATTAAAGCAATTTAACTAGACAAGAGGAGAACAATAGTGGTAGCAAAAATCCAAGCTGATGAAATCAGCTCAATAATTAAAGAACGTATTGACAATTTTGAATTAAGTGTTGATATAAATGAAACAGGTAAAATTGTTTCTTACGCTGATGGTGTTGCAAGAGTTTACGGACTTAGCAATGTTATGGCAGGCGAAATGATAGAGTTTGAAGATAAACAAGGGACACAAGGTCTTGTAATGAACCTTGAAGAAAGTTCTGTAGGTGTTGTAATTTTAGGCCCTGGTTCAGAACTTCGCGAAGGCATGAGTGTTAAGCGACTAGGAAAACTTTTACGTGTTCCAGTGGGTGATGCACTTATAGGTCGTGTTGTTAATGCAATTGGTGAACCAATCGATGGGAAAGGTCCAATTGAAACTACAGAAACTCGTTTCATAGAAGAAAAAGCACCTGGAATTATGGATAGAAAATCAGTTCATGAACCTTTGTCAACAGGTATTAAAGCTATTGATGCACTAGTCCCAATTGGGCGTGGACAACGTGAGCTTATTATTGGTGACAGACAGACTGGTAAAACTACAATTGCAATCGATGCAATCATTAACCAAAAGGGTAATGGTGTTGTTTGTATTTATGTAGCAATCGGTCAAAAACAGTCAACAGTAGCTCAAATTGTTCGTCGTTTAGAAGATCATGGCGCTATGGATTATACGATTATTGTATCGGCAACAGCTGCTGAAGCTGCAGCATTACAATTCTTAGCTCCATATACTGGTGTTACAATGGGTGAGTATTTCCGTGATAGTGCTAGACATGGTCTAATCGTTTATGATGATT
>CAZDCS010000242.1:0-1727 GCA_964504015.1 uncultured Mariniplasma sp.
TAAATTTTTTTCATTTAACACATGTTGTTTTGTTATTTTTATATTTTGATGAGTAGAAGATGTTTTTTTAGAAAAATATAAAGAATTTAAAAATATTATAAAAGATCAACAACCATTAATTGAAATATAAAATTAATTAGAAATTTGCTATCTATCTTTCTTGCTCTTTTTCTCCAAATTTTATCATATTCAGTTGATACATTTTCTATTATATTTTTTATGTCCAGACATATTGTTTTATTAACATCACTTGTCATAGCATGGCAAACGCATTTGAATTTAACCAACGGTGAATAGATGATATGTATCTAAATATGTTAATATATTTAGATTACAATCATGTCTTTATCAGAAGAATTTTTAGTCCATTTCAATACATTGGAAGACCCTCGCCTTCCTGATCGCAACTTTCGTCATAAACTATCTGATATTTTAACAATAACAATTATTGCCACAATTTGTGGTGCTGATAATTGGGTAGAAATTAGTAACTTTGGACGTTGTAAATATCAATGGTTCCTAGAGTTCTTAGAATTACCTCATGGTATTCCATCGCACGATACCTTTAGCAGAGTATTCGCAGCGTTGGACTCTTCTAAATTCGAACTTTGTTTTATCGAATGGGCGCAATCTTTGGAACAAATATTCAGTAAGGATAATCTTAAAAAGCACATAGCTATAGATGGAAAAACCTCTCGCCGTAGTCATAATCGTAACAAGGGACTAAACCCATTACACTTAGTAAGTGCTTGGGCTAGCGACTGTGGTCTATTGCTAGGACAGGTAAAAACAGAAGAAAAATCAAATGAAATAGAAGCGATCCCTAGACTGTTAAATATGATAAACATCAAAAACTCTTTAATCACTATAGACGCTATGGGTTGTCAAAGAGCTATAGCTGAAAATATCATTGAGCAGAAAAGTGATTACATTCTATCTCTTAAAGGTAATCAACCAACCTTATCAGAAAATGTGCGTTCAATATTTGCTTTAGCAAAAGATGCTGATTTTAAAAATATGCATAATATTAGAAAAATCGAAAAAGTGAAAAACCATGGTCGTATGGAAAAACGTAGATATAGCTTAATATCTTGCAAAGACAAATGGAGTTTTGACGTGAGGTGGCCTGGCATGAGAAGCCTAGGAATGGTTGAGGTAAAACGAACTGTAAATAATGTAACAACAAAGCATACTAGGTATTTTTTAACCAGTCTTACTTACGAAAATATAGATGATTTTATGCGAGGAGTAAGAAAACATTGGGATATCGAAATCAACCTACATTGGTCTCTTGATGTTAGTTTTAATGACGATTTAAATCGATCAAGAATAGGAAACTCACAAGAGAATTTAAGTATCATAAAACGTATTGCTTTGAATCTTTTAAAACAGGATAAATCAACGAAAGTAGGGATAACCGTTAAGAGAAAGAAAGCTGGGTGGGATAATGAATATTTAAAGAAGATTATTGGTGTTTAAATTCAAATGCGTTTGCCATGAGGGCAAACATACCAGATGGCTGTTTCACTATATTGGTATCTGCGCTCTTTTCATAATCCAACCAAAGCTCGCAAACAAAATGGCAATGTAATTAGTATCACCAAACTACACACTGATGGACTACATCTCAATAGAGCAGAGCTAGCGAAAGCCCTTGGTTGTTCAAAACGCTCTATCTCTCGTAATATAGCTATCTTAGAAAGATTTAGATTAATAGCTCGTGATTA
>CAZDCS010000243.1:0-1706 GCA_964504015.1 uncultured Mariniplasma sp.
CAAATCCGCGGAATATTAGGAGATACCCCAACTTGACCTAAACCTATTCCCTCATCTACTAGCAACCCTAAAATCATTGGCATTAATAAATCTAGACCTGCCCGAAGGGCTACAAAAATGAAGACGGCTAGGACTCCCCAGCGATATGGCTTTAAATACTTCAATATTTTAATCAAATGACTTCCTTCTTTCTGTAACAATCAGTTAACTGATTTTCCCAAATTTATCTATTTTTGTCAAAAGACGCATTAAAACACTTATTTCTTTTTCGCTCATATGTGAAACAACTTTTTTTAAGGAACCATAGTAGGTATCTTTTATTGAATCAACATAATTTATTCCCTTTTTTGTTAGCAAAAGGTGGAAAACTCTTGCATCTTCTTTTGAAACTGTTCTATCTAAATACCCTTGCTTTATTAAATCTTTAACTTTATGTGTTATAGCAGGTATTGTTACACCAAGCGATTCAGCTATATCAGTAGCTCTAACATACTGATATTGAGATCGAAATGAAATATGGAAAAGAATCATTATCGCTGCATCATTAACCTTTGTTTTAACTCTTTTATAAATCCCGTTTCGACGCAGTGATTGCAAAAGGATATCTAGTTCTTGCAATTTTTGAAACTCCTTCATTTGTTTTCCTCTCTAGCTACTTTTATAAATTCTGATAGATGCGATACATTTTATCTAACACATCATAACGTTTTTCATCTACCTTTAGCATTATTTTTTTTATCTGTTTGGCTTTCTTTTGATAATATTTCATAGCTTCTGGTTTATATTTTAAAATAGGTCCTAAATAGAGATCTTGTTCTAATAAATCCATCTTTCCTCGGCAAACTTTTAAGACAACATAATCAAATTTATCTTCAATTATAAATTCATCGATTATCTTAAATTCGTTTTCACACAAAAACTGGCGTAACAGCTCAATCTTATCATTAGCTTGCAGAATGTATATTTGCTTTCCAAATGGCGCTTTTTGCAAAATATCACCAATAAGATTAGCTCCCATCCCTGCAATTATAGCTAGATCAAAAGGCATTTTTATTGACTCGAAACCATTTGATTGAAAATAGGAAACATTATATCCTGCTAAAATTTTTTTTGCTTGTGCTAAAGGTTTTTCTCTAAGGTCACTAGCTATCGCATTTTCAATATATCCTTTTTTAAGCGCCTCTAGCAAAACCAATCCGTGATCAGTCCCAATATCTAGGACTGTCTTAGATCCTTTAGTTAATTCCGCTAAAAATGAAATCCTTTTATTTCTTGCCATGATAGAATTCGCGAAGCTTATTTTGACGTGAGGGACTTCTTAACTTACGAAGTGCTTTAGCCTCTATTTGTCTAATCCTCTCACGTGTTACACCAAATTCACGCCCTACTTCTTCTAAAGTATGGTTTTTTCCATCAAATAAACCATAGCGAAGACGTAATACTTTTTCTTCCCTATCAGTCAGTGTTTCTAAAACTTCATCTAGAGTTTGCTTAACCATTTCTTGGAGCATAAATTCATGAGGAGTAAGTGCATTAGGGTCAGAGATAAAATCACCTAACGAAGAATCTTCTTCTTCTCCTACGTGAGCTTCTAAAGATATTGGCTCTTTCGCAATTCTTTGGATATTTTGCACTTTTTCAACGGTAATATCCATTTTTTGAGCAATTTCATCAAGTGACGGTTCTCTTCCTAAATCTTGAATTAA
>CAZDCS010000244.1:0-1703 GCA_964504015.1 uncultured Mariniplasma sp.
TTAATTCAAGATTTAGGAAGAGAACCGTCACTTGATGAAATTGCTCAAAAAATGGGTATTACCGTTGAAAAAGTACAAAACATTCAAAGAATTGAAAAAGAACCAATTTCTCTAGACGATCGTGTAGGAGAAGAAGATTCTTCGTTAGGTGATTTTATCTCTGACCCTAACGCACTTACTCCTCATGAATTTATGCTCCAAGAAATGGTTAAGCAAACGCTAGATGAAGTTTTAGAAACACTGACTGACAGGGAAGAAAAGGTATTACGTCTTCGCTATGGTTTGTTTGATGGAAAAAACCACACTTTAGAAGAAGTAGGGCGTGAATTTGGTGTAACACGTGAGCGGATTAGACAAATAGAAGCTAAAGCACTACGTAAGTTAAGAAGTCCTTCACGTCAAAATAAGCTTCGCGAATTCTATCATGGCAAGAAATAAAAGAATTTCATTTTTAGCAGAATTAACTAAAGGATTTAAGACAGTCCTAGATATTGGAACTGATCACGGTTTAGTGTTACTAGAAGCTTTTAAAAAGGCTATATTGAAAAAGCGGAACGCTATATTGTTTTATCAATGCTTAGAGACAATGAGATAGCTGAAGTGGTCAAACAAAAACTCAAACAAACTGATTTTGCCCACTCACAGACAGCAATAATTAGATCAAAAATTGAAAACTACTATGAAGAACACGGGAAAATAAGCATAACCGGCTTATCGAGTGAATTACCAAGTGATCTTTGTACTTATCTGGAAAATATCTTATTTCAAGATATGTTTTGGAAAAAAGAGATGAACATCGCGAAAGAAGATATTGTTTCTTATATTCAATTAATCAAAGAGGCTAATTTGAAAAGACGATTAAAACATTTGAAAGATAAAATTAAAGATAATGAAAATGTGAATAATAAAACAGTTGCAGAGCGTGACGCAATTATTATTCAATTGATGAATAACTAGGAGGATTATTATGGATACAGAAAAAATAATTAACTATTTAGAAACCAAAGCAGGCCCAAAAAAAATAGTCCAACAAGATGATGTTATACCTTTTGCTAAACTCGGTAGCGATAAATATTTTGAGATTGAAAGAAACTTATTAAATAGAGATATTGATATTATCACACCCCAAGACTTGGTTGATGAAAATAAAGACGAAGCTAGGGAAAGCGAAAGTGTTTTAGAAGTTGAGAAAGACGATGACTCTGATTTTGATATAGAAGAAAGGCCAGAGGATCTTTCCTTAAGCGGTCTTGAAGTTGAAGAAGAGAAGGTTGTCAATATTGAAACAATAACAACCAAAGTTAAAATTGATGATCCTGTTCGTATGTATTTAAAAGAAATCGGGAAAATTCCATTACTAAAATATGAAAACGAGAAAAAATATGCCGTTTTGGTAACAAATGGGAGACATGCAAGAGAACAATTAGAAGAAGTTAAAAACGGTACACTAGAGCTTGATATTGCACAAGTCGCTGAGCTTAATGAGATTGTTGAAATAGCGAAGGATGCTAAACATAGGTTGGTTGAAGCAAATTACCGCCTAGTAGTATCAATTGCCAAGCGCTATGTTGGTCGTGGATTACTCTTTTTAGACCTTATTCAAGAAGGAAGTATGGGGTTGATGAGAGCCGTTGATAAGTTTGATCATGAAAAAGGGTTTAAGTTTTCAACTTATGCTACTTGGTGGATTCGTCAAGCTATTA
>CAZDCS010000245.1:0-1696 GCA_964504015.1 uncultured Mariniplasma sp.
CAGCCCAGTTAGGCTGTATATTTATTATTGTGGAGATTCAACTGTCAAACTCAGGTTATGCTTATAAATATGGGCCTTTCCCCTTTCATTTTGGTTCTGTCTTTGTTGGACAAGCAGCTATAATTTATCTTTTAGGGTTACCAGTCTATTTTGCCTTAAAAAATAATAAAGGGTTTGTTGAATTAGTAGAGAACTAATCATTTGACTAGTTCTTTTTTTAGCTATAAATTACCTTTCACACATAACACTATCCAAATAAACTTGCATTTAGCAACAAGACTAGTGCCTTTTATAATAATTGAATTTTCCTTTTCCGACATTCTTCAAGCGTGCTTTTTGGCCAAACACTTGCTTGCACTTCCCCAATATGAGCCTTTTGTAAGAAAAACATACAAATCCTTGATTGACCAATCCCACCACCAATAGTACTGGGAAGTTCACCATTTAGCAGCATTTTATGAAACTCTTTTTTCCTTCGATCATCAGCTCCAGCATACTTCAATTGCCTTGTTAGTGTAGCTTCATCAACTCGAATTCCCATCGATGACAATTCCATTGAACAATTGAGAATTGGGTACCAAAAGATGATATCTCCATTCAGTTCCCAATCATCATAGTCTGGTGCTCGACCATCATGTATTTTTCCGGATTTCATTTTACCGCCAATTTTCATAATAAAGACAGCTTTATATTCTTTTGCTGCTTTGTCTTCTCTTTGTTTTGGCGTTAATTTCGGATATTTATCTTCTAGCCATTGAGCAGTGACAAAAGTAATACTCTCTGGTAATAATCTTGTTAGTTGTGGGTAAGTGGCTAATACTTTAGCTTCTGTCTTTTTAAACACAGTAAAAATATCTTTTACAACGGTAACTAGTTTTTCTTCACTTCTATCTTCTTTAGTAATAACTTTTTCCCAATCCCATTGGTCAACATAGATTGAATGAAGGTTATCCAGTTCTTCATCCCTTCTAATAGCGTTCATATCAGTATATAAACCTTTGTTTACTTCAAATCCATATTTATCAAGCGCCATTCTTTTCCATTTTGCTAGTGAGTGCACAATTACAACATCTTGTTCAATGTCCGAAACATTAAAAATCACTGCTCTTTGAGTTCCATCCAAATCGTCGTTTAACCCACTTTCGGGTTTTACAAATAATGGCGCTGATACTCTGATTAAGTTTAAGCGTTTTGCTAATTCTGCTTCGAATGTATCCTTTATCATTTTTAAAGCTACCTCTGTTTCAATTAATGACAAAGTCAATTTATAGCTTTTTGGTATAATTATTCTTTTATCCATGCTCACTCCTTTACCGATACTGATTTTTCTGTGCTATCTTAACTAAAATTAACATATCTTTTAAAATCAAGTTACAATGCGTCGCTGCAATAATGAAGAAAAATTGATATAATGAATGGGTCTTTAGCTAATGGCTAAAGACCCATTGAGTTATATTTTGCTTACTAAAGAATGTATTATTAGTATAATATCATATAATAGCATTTAGTTAACTCATATTTAAAATTTAAACAACTTTTTTCGCCCGTGAGCATTAGCATTCTCTAGCAAATTTAATCCAATCTATCTCCCTTTAACCCATGCCTCTACCGCTCAAAGCTTTATTAGATACTCCAAGTAAAAAATTATAATATCACTTTTATCTGACCCTTTCACCTTTATAATCATGTCTTTTAC
>CAZDCS010000246.1:0-1684 GCA_964504015.1 uncultured Mariniplasma sp.
AGTCATTTTGGTGAATGAATTTTGAATCATTTATTTTAAGCTCGCAAAAGAAGCACATATAAATCCCATTTCTTTCTACCATTATATCGAATCTATAAAGAAATAGCGCTTTATATTGAAAATAGTCACTAATTATCTTATTTTAAATAAATACAATCCTTTTAGAGATGTTGCTAAAAATAACAATAGTTTTTTACTGCACTTTTATTCGTCTAAGTTGTTCTTCATTTGAAAAACAACTTTTCTCTACTGCTGTTGCATCAACTATTTAGAATTACTAAAATAGACCCGTCTACTGTTCGAGGTCGCGAACAATGACTACTTCACACTATAAACTGTGCTCGGACCTTTTCCTGTTTTCAAGATTTGTCCTTTGTCTTGAAGTTCATTAAGTCTTCTTATTGCAAAACTCTTTTCTATTTTCAAGTTTTGTTCAATGTTTTGTCTTGGTGATTTTGGATATGCTTCCAAAAAGGCAATAATTCCATCTATTTGATTCAATTTTGAATAATCAAAATCTAGAACCGGTAAAATCACTTTAATTTGATCACTTTGAATCACAAATGATGGATACGAGCTATACATTGAGTAACTATTAATTATTCTTTTAACACCTGTCCCAAACTGCTCAATTAATCCTAATCTAAAGAAAACATATGATATCACAGGGTTCCTAAGAACAGAAGTTAATCCTTTAAAATACATCTCTTCAGTAATACCTTCTGGTAATCCACCCGGAGAACGTATTTCAATTCGGTTATCAAACATTGCGATTTGCACACCACCTTTAATTAAATAATCTCGATGCACTATCGCATTTGCTAGTGCTTCTCTAAATGCTTTTAAAGGCACCCTTTGTTTGGTAATTCTCTTTGATCCCTCAACTACTTGGTATGGCATAAAATGCTTATTAAAGAAACTGATTGCTTCATCATAATAATTTAACAAGGAGTTATCGTTAAGTTTAATTCGATCAACAAATACTTCAGAATCTAGTTTAAACTTTACAATGTCTACAAATGATTGTTCTATATTCCCATTGTCAGCTAGCAATACCGCTCCATTATTATATTTCCCTTGTTGCATCAGTCCTATTGTGATCAACACAGATTCACTTATTTCATCAATTTTCAAAACTTGAATGAGTTCTTTTTTCAAATAATCAAACTGCAAATCATGATGTTTAGATTCAAGTTGATCAAAAGTTAAGTTTCTGCTCTTTAGTATTAACCTAGTTAAATTTGGTCCATCGACAGCTATCGTAGATGTATCATTCCTCATATAGGCGATGTTCTTATAATAGTATGGACCATCTTGCCCTTTAAACACAGATATTTCTAATATCATCACTCCTGAATCACTTAGTATATTTAACTCATATACTGGCTTAGGTGTTATGGTATCATTTACCGTATTCTCAATTTTTAGTTTTAAGTTATTAATGTCCTTGATACCTACTATTTGACCATCATCAGCAATACCTATATATATTGCCCCATTTGTATAGTTTGCAAATGCGGAGATAGTTTTTAACAGTGTTTTTGAAAAGCGCTCTTTTAATTCAACATTTTTCGTCTCTTTATATTTCACTTCTGTCACCTCTGCATCAATTATACCACCTATCGTTTCGTTTTGCAACGATACGCTATATTATCGTTGCGATTTGCAACGATGCGAAATGACC
>CAZDCS010000247.1:0-1681 GCA_964504015.1 uncultured Mariniplasma sp.
TTTTTTTCAAAAGTTGCGCCTTGGGTCAAATTCACATGTCTTAAATCAATTATTGGGATATTTACACTACCTCTGTAATCATTTGTTAATGAATGAATTTTCTCTCGTACATATGGGAACATCACTGAAAAGAATAAGGCATCTACTTGTTCTTTTTCTAATTTGTGATACCATTCAATGTTATTTATTTTATAACCTGAACTAAAGACAAACGTACCCTCATCATCATTTTCAAATAGCATGCTGAATTGAATTTTTAGGACATGAACAAAACCATCTTTAGCGAAAACAGACTCTAGTATTTTTACGCCAAACGATTTCAACTCATCATCACTAGTCCTTTTTATATTGCCCTCAAGTAATCTAAATCCCATAAAGGAATACACTGGCATGTTTGAATCAACTTTCTTATTCATTGCTTTCTCCCTCATTTATCAAGCAGGACAATGTTTGCTATCCTGGTCAACTTTAATTGTTTTAATATTAGGTGTATAAAGTGATTCAAAATTTCTTATACCATCTATTGTAGTAGTATTTTTAACTCTTTGGACATCCGCAAAACCGCTTACTCCAGCGCTAACACAATACTCATCATGTTCTACTTGAGATTCGTGTGTTTTATAAGAATGAAACTCACCGATTAGTTCTGGTTTTTTATCAATTAAAAGTAATAATTTTTTTACTATATTTCTTGGCTCCACAACACCCTGCTCCCATTTTTCAATAGTTTTCACTGAAACTCCAAGGACCGATGAGAAAACAACTTGAGTATAGTTTAGTTTTATCCTTAGATTTTTGATGAACTTCTTATCTACAAGATCTGAGCTATTATCCCTTTCTACATTGAATGCGCGATTATCATTGTTTAATATCGATTTCAATTTCCCCTTATTCATACATTTTTCTCCTATTCTATAACTTCATTATAAAGTTCTTTTGCTTTATGTTTTTCATTATCTGTTATGTTATCTTTTCTTTTGCTTCCGTCTTTTGGATAGAGGTTAAAAATAAAGGCATAATCATCACATTCGTTGACAATAGCTATAACTCGAAATCCAGATGATCCGCCCTTATTGTTTTGAGGGTTTTTAATCCTAATTTTCACTAATACTATTTCGTTCGCATTTGCTCCGCAGCTTTGACGATTATAAATGGCAGAGTAGTTTTTAACAACTAATGTTGCCTCGATTTCAAGTAATATCTTATCTTTTGGAATACGATTCTTATCCAAGAATCGTATATCTCTTTTCATATTAAAAGGACTAATATCATTAAAAATTTCAATTAGATCTTGATGCTTATATATTAGCTTCAATGATAAATCCCTCCCAACATAAACCCTAACTGTTAGGGTGTTTTAATTTTACACATAAACACTTCAATTGTCAAGCGATAATGTTTTTTTGAGTTTTCGTATTTGTGTGATTACAAGAGAACGTGTAATCGCACAGTGAGCATTTGTCACTAATCTAAATCTTTCCCCCTATGTTTAACGTGTCCTGTTTTTATACTAGCATCATTTTATAATTTTCTTAATTCCATTTTTAGATAATCATGTATTTTGTGTGCCGCATATAAAGGAATTGATACTAGTCCATTTACAAAGCCAGAACTTTTACATGAAAAACGGATGCTTATTTTGGGTGAAGGCCTTTCTTGATATGAATTCAAACTTTTCGAC
>CAZDCS010000248.1:0-1679 GCA_964504015.1 uncultured Mariniplasma sp.
ATCAATTTTAAAACTAATGTTTGAAACCCATTATTGTGATCGCTATTGCTCAGAGATTACTAACGTCGCAAATCACCGGCGGTTAAAAGTGTTGCGCGTCTTTTGCGCGACGCTTTTAACCGTCCGAGTGCATTTGCCTTGTTATGTGTTTTAGAGCCATCATCTACTTATGTTTTTAACTCTTGAAGCAGACTCTGCCATCCCTTCTGGCTTGTCAGAGAAGGTTGTAATTTTATAATGTTGACATGAAAATTTTAGAAAATCATCTATATCATCGAGATTTATATTTCCTTTTGTTAAGTCATTAGGGTGTATGCTGATGATTAATTTGTCAGACACATTAAGAGACTTTGAGGCATCTATGTAGCTTTCAATAATTTCTTTAATTGCAGTTGCCCTATTAATATTCGTGATTCGACCGTGATTGGTGCTAATTAGAGGGATTGTAACAACTGAATTGCGTCCTGATTCTAAAGCAATATATATCCACAACTTAGATAAGCTAAGCAAAAAATCATCAACTGATGATTCAACTCGATTATTTTCTTTTTTCCTCGAGTTTACTAGCAAATAAAATAGTTTTTCATTCTGCTCAACCTCAATAGTTGTGCCAATTTCATACGGTAAGCGTTTTGAATCTATTTTTTTTGAAATATCAGTTGCCAAGTGTTCTTCTTTTCCCAAATAGAATTCAGCAATAAGTTTATTTTGAAGGCTTTTTGCTTTTTTTACATTGCCTCCAAGCGAAACATCAAAACAATTATTGAATGGGATGACCAGTGAGCCTTTGTTTTCAAATGCATCTCCAACCCTTACTTCAATAAAGTTATCTTTATCTCTCAGTTGATATAAAAAAACAGTTTTTGGTTTGTTTTTAATAAGGGCTATCGCCAGTATGATAATGGACACTATAACAAATAGCCAAATGCTTTTTGTTATAGTGTCAATCTTTGCATCCGTTGAATAACTAGCCATTTCAACAAAGAGCCAAAATAGACCTATGCCGGTTACAAAGTCGACTATTATCGATTTATAACTTCGTAGCCACCTTTTTAAGCTGTACATTACAGCCCCACCAAATCCTCATAAACAGATGCTTTGTAATAATACGCCCCTGTTTTTCCTTTTTGCCTGTGACTGGCATCTGAAGATTCCCAGTTATCAATAGCATATTCAATTATTTTTTGATTGAAACTAATGTGGATAGCCAGTTCGTCATTCAGAATGGCTGGACAAAGATTAGAATCTTTACTCCTTTTTCCATTCAAATTAATAATAATAATAGGAATATCTCTTTTTATGGCTTGTTCGATTTCCCATCTAACGAATTTATAAAGATTCTTGGTAGTATTGCCTACAAGTAAAATAAACACTTTTGTATTGTGCAATCTTTCTGCTAATTTGGCTTTTATCGTTTCTTCTGATGAATAAGACATCAAATTATTTAAGTCATGCGCATCATAGAAGTTAAAAGAAGTGTTGTTATTTTTTTTCCAAGCCTGCATTAACCTGTAATAACGAATATCATTATCAGCATCAAACGCTACATAGGTTTTATTTGTGTAAGTTGCCATTATTTATATTCCTTCCATTCTATTTTTGTGTACTAGTGCCACAATCTGTCTTTGACACATAACGACCTACATCATCGGATGGTAAGATGTGGCACGTTTTTGCGT
>CAZDCS010000249.1:0-1186 GCA_964504015.1 uncultured Mariniplasma sp.
AATTGACATTAGACATATCTAGAATTATGAATAAGAGTTTCAATGCTTTTTCTGATGTTAAAAGAACTGGTTTTGAATACTGATACTTTCTGTGTTTATGATACTCTAAAAGTGGTCCAGTAATCAGGTGATAATTATTGAAAAACGGTCCACTATATTAAAATATATCTCCAACTGTTAAAATAGGAGTTGGAGGTGGAGATGGAGTGATTAAACTAATGGATAAACATGCAATGGTTAAGCTCAAGATAAAAGGAGTTTCAAACCGAAATGCAGCGAAGCTGCTAGGAGTGAACAGGAAAACAGTAGCAAAGTACTGGAACGAATATTTGGAGCAAAAAAGAGAGTTGGAAGAAAAAAGTTGTGATATTAAAACAGTTCAAGAGAAGTTGTGTAAAGAAGCTGTGTACAACTCAAAAACAAGACAGGCAAGGAAATATTCAAAAGAGATGGACCAGTTACTAGATGAAATTCTAGAAAATGAAATAGAAAAATGCAAGGAATTAGGTATTGACAACAAACAACAACTTACAAATGTTCAAATTCATAAGATAGTTCGAGGCGAAAATTTTGATATTAGTTACTCAACAATATGTGTAAAAATAAGAGAAAAAAGAAACAAAGCAAAGGAATGTTTCATAAAGCAACAATATGAATATGCTGACAGATTAGAATACGATTTCGGTGAAGTTAAGCTTTTTATTGATGGAGTTTTAGGCAAATATTATATGGCTGTAATGTCATCACCAGCAGCGGACTTTAGATGGGCCTATTTATACAAAAATCAAAGACAGGATGTATTTATAGATTCACAGGTGGAATTCTTCGAAATGCTTGGTGGAGTACATAAAGAGATAGTATATGACAATATGAAGAATGTCGTTACTAAATTCATTGGAAGAAACGAAAAACAATTAAACGAAGAACTGATTAAATTGTCATTGTATTATGGATTTGACATCAATGTTACCAACTGTTACAGAGGAAATGAAAAAGGCCATGTTGAGGGTAGTGTTAAAATCATTAGACAAGAGGCGTTTGCCCTAAATTATAAATTTAAAACATTCGAAGAAGCAAGACAATACCTACAAACTCAGCTAGTTGTAATAAACGAAGGAAGTAAAATAGAAGAAGAAATCAAACACTTGCTGCCAAAGAATCCTAAATTAGATTTAGCAAAAGTAAC
>CAZDCS010000249.1:1207-1675 GCA_964504015.1 uncultured Mariniplasma sp.
CAGTTTCGTGAGAATTGATAACAACCATTATTCAGTACCAGAATATTTAGTGGGCAGAAAAGTCACCACCAAAAAATACTACGATACAATAAGCATATATGCTAGCAATATACTAGTATGCGAGCATAAAAAAATAGATGGCAAGGACGAAATAAGTATTGATATCAGACATTACTTGAAATCGCTAAATCGCAAACCTGGGGCACTTAAAAATTCTCTCACATTAAAAAGTAAGACAGGGGACGGTTCTTTGTCTTGTTTTTTAGAGTTAATTGTGTTATAGTTTTTAAAAGGGGTTGTAAAGTATGCCAAGGGTTGCGAGAAGGTAGAGTAAGAGTCAAATCTATCACATAATAATTAGAGGGAATGAGCGGAAAGATATATTTTTGGATGATATGGATAAGGAAAAAATTTTCGTAATCGCAACAAAATATGATAAAATAAAGACAATAGTGCGAGCTGCGAAGC
>CAZDCS010000250.1:0-1666 GCA_964504015.1 uncultured Mariniplasma sp.
GTCTTGCCATTAAAATTTTCAACATCGACAATGTGTCAGATGGTAACCCAAGACTATCTAAAGCGACAATGCCTTTGTCTTTATCTAAAATACGTAAAACAAAGTTTTCACCATGCGTGGTAGGTAACGAAGAAACACGAAAATCGATAGTGTGACCCAATATTTTTAATGATATTCTGCCGTCTTGAGGTGCTCTTGATTCTGCTATATTCATTTCGGACATCACTTTTAAACGAACCGTAATAGCAGACCAATATGTTTTGTGCAGGCTTCTAATTTGCCTTAACGTTCCGTCAATACGGTAACGTATTCTTAAAAAGTGTTCTTCTGGCTCAAAGTGAATATCAGACGCGCCTTGTTTTACTGCATCCGTCAATATTGCATCTACCAACCTTACTAAGGGCTGGTCATACTGATCGTCTCCAGACTGTATTCCCTGATAGTCCACCTCGCCTGTTTCTAACTCATTTAATATTCCGTCAACCGATAACTCATAACCGTAAAACTGATCAATTGCCGTTAGTAATTCAGCTTGCCCTGCTAATACGGGTCTTATATCTACCTTGTTTCCAATTTGTGCCCTTAACCTATCAATAACAGATAAATTAAAAATGTCTTCCATGGCCAACCTAAGTTCGCGCGTTTTTTTATCAAAACTGAGTGGTAAAACGCTGTATCGCTTAGCAATATCTTGCTCTACTAATTTAAGCGCCTCTTCATCTGGCACGATATTACTTAAATCAGCAATTTCTTGGCCTAAACTCTGACCAAGTGTATCTTTCATTTGATTTTCTGAAACAAAACCTAATTGAACTAAAATTCTGCCAATTTGTTCACCCGATTTTTTTTGCTCCATTAAAGCAATTTGGAGCTGATCAGCTGTTAAAAGTTTTTTCTCAATTAATAAATCACCTAGCCTCATTAGTTATTTCTCTGTTGAGCCTCTAAAGCCTGTCTTAACACTTCTATTCTATTTATCACTGTTTTTTCCACAAAACTTGCATGTTTTTCTTCGGCTGCATCTAACGCTAATTCATAAAATTTAATTGCGGCTTTATGTTGGCTTAAATAATCCAAACTTATCGCCAAGTTATATAAGTAATCTGCATTTTTAGGCCTTAGTTTATATGCATTAAAATAATGCTTTTGGGCTTTAGACCACTTTTGATCTGCACATTTCCTAAATTAAAGTGTAACTCTGGTGAATTTGGGTCTTTTCGTAATAAAGCCTTTAACTTAGAGTAACTTGATACTCCTGCGTTACTGGTTCTATCATTCAAACTGGTTAGTGTGCTTCTAATCACAGTGTCATTAGGGTATAGCGTTACTAAATTTTTATATATTTTAAGTGCGTTGTTTTTATCTCCATTTTTTAGTGATATAGCCGCAATACCCAGTAACGCATCTTTATTAGTTGCATCATCCTCAAACACACTTTTATAAATCTCCATCGACTTTAAGTAAGCCCCTTTCTGATACAGCCTATACGCACTTAATAGCTTTTTATGCTGATTATTTTTGTTGGATGTTTTAATAAAAGTTAATTCTTTAACAGGTATTGATTTGGTTTCTTTCACTAACTCTTGTTCTTGTACCTTTTCAACCTTCTCCTCAACCAATTTTTCAGTATTTGGTTTATTCACATCAACAAATTCCGCTTTTAATT
>CAZDCS010000251.1:0-1658 GCA_964504015.1 uncultured Mariniplasma sp.
CCTTTTTTTGGACGCGACAAAAAAACATCTCTGATCGCGTTTTTCGCGTCATCAATGCTTTTAAATGATTCCCAAGTTAACCATTTGGTTACTTCTGCATCTTTTCCGTATTCATAAAGATCTAGGTAATCGCTTTTTTTGATTGCTCTTAAATATATCTGATCAAGTTCTATTACAAAAATATTTGTTAACTCGTTAATTGTTAGCTTCTTAGTCATCTGCTGCTCCTATACATTTAAATAACTAGTGACCATTAATCACATAAGAATCAACAACACTAGAAACAAATGCTTTAATTTCAGCATTATTCATTTTCTCTAAATCTTTAACAATCTTTGCGATTGCTAAATCAGCATCGCTCTTTCCGTTCTGTTTTTCAATATATATCTTATCATTATCAGTTCGACACTGATTTACATCATTTCCATCAACTAATAATTCCTCATATAACTTTTCACCAGGACGAAGTCCTGTTACTTCTATTTTAATATCCTCATGAGGACGAAGTCCCGCTAAGCTAATCATCTTTTCCGCTAACTCATAAATTGTAACTGGTTTCCCCATATCTAGAATAAATACTTCTCCACCTTTGGCATAAACTGCGCATTGTAAGATTAAACCAACCGCTTCAGTAATTGTCATAAAATATCTTGTAATCTCTCTATGCGTAACAGTAACCGGCCCACCATCAGCAATTTGTTTTTTAAACAAGGGGATAACACTACCATTACTGCCTAAAACATTACCAAAACGAACTGATGAAAAACTAGTGATTTCACTAGAATTGTTCTTTTGCTTAATGATTTTTTCAGCATAATTTTTAGTCGCACCCATAATATTAGTTGAGCGAACTGCTTTATCACTACTAACTAAAACGAAGTTTTTAACTTTATATAACACAGCGAGACTAGCTGTGTTATACGTCCCAATAACATTAGTTCTAACAGCTTCTATCGCACTATCTTCCATTAATGGAACATGCTTATATGCTGCTGCATGAAAAACAACCGTTGGTCTAAATTCTTTAAAAATTGTTTCTAATCTTTGATAATTATAAACGCTCCCAATGCGGACTTCTAAATTAATCTTTTGCTGCATTTTGCTAAACTTTCTTAAAAGTTCCATTTGAATATCATAAGCATTGTTTTCATAGATATCAAAAATTACTAATTGTTTTGGGTTAATTTCAACAATTTGACGACAGAGTTCACTTCCAATTGAGCCTCCACCACCAGTGACTAAAACAACTTCACCTTCAATAAAACTAGCTATTCTATCGTCTTCAAGTTCAATAACATCTCTATTTAATAAATCCTCAATTTTAATCTCAACAATCTTTGTTTTTTCAAGATTAGAAATATCACTCATGCTGATTAAGCGCCTAATTCTGACATTTTTTTCAGCCAAGTGTTCAATCAGTGTTTTCATATCAGAATCCGAATAGTCGGTAATTGCAATAATTACTTCTTCAATTTTATACTCATCAATAATATTTTGTACGTTACTAATTGGTCCTGCAATTTTAATCCCAACTATTCGTTTACCGATTTTTTTATCATCATCATCTAAAAACAAAACAGGTATATTATTCAAATCCTTATTCCGGTAAATCTCTTTAACCGTTAACTCTCCAGCATCACCAGCACCAATAATAAGTG
>CAZDCS010000252.1:0-1638 GCA_964504015.1 uncultured Mariniplasma sp.
ATCGGCCCTTTTGCTCATTTAAGGAAACAAGCGGTTATTGGTGAAAATAACCGGATTGGTAACTTTGTTGAAGTTAAAAAAACAACAACGGATACAAATACTAAAGCGGCACATCTTGTTTATTTAGGAGATGCGACAGTAGGCAAAAATGTAAACTTTGGTTGTGGGTCAGTTACTGTTAACTATGATGGTGTTAAAAAACACCAAACGATAATTGGTGATGATGTCTTTATTGGCTGTAATGTGAACTTGGTTGCGCCCATTAAGGTTAGTGATAATGTCTTTATCGCTGCAGGTAGCACTGTTACTAAAGATATACCTAAAGGAGCTTTAGCGGTTGCCAGAAACAAACAAATTAATAAAGAAGATTATGCAAAACACTTCATTAAGGCAAACGGAGATAAAAAATAGCTTATATAATGTAAATTTTGTCAATAGAACCGGTTTCTATTGACTTTTTTTACGTTTAAATGTAAAATTAGCAAAAAGGTGGTGCTTTAATGATAAAAAACACAAGGCAAGATATTTTGCAAATAGCTAAACAAAACAATGTAAAATATATTAGATTGCAATTTACCGATATGCTAGGGACAGTTAAAAATGTCGAAATTCCTGTAACGAGTTTAAAAAAAGCTTTAGCAAACGAGATCATGTTTGATGGTTCATCGATTAAAGGCTTTGTGAGAATCGATGAAGCAGATATGTATTTATATCCTGATTTAAGTACTTGGTTAATTTTAGAGTGGGAAACAATTGCCTCTGGTAAGGTAGCCAGACTTATTTGTGATGTTTATACCGATGAACATCTTCCTTTTGAGGGTGATCCTAGATATATTTTAAAAAGAAATTTATTAGAACTTAAAAAAATAGGCTATGATAAATTAAATGTAGGTGTTGAACCAGAGTTTTTCTTATTTAAATTAGATAAAGAAGGCAAACCAACAATGGAATTTAGTGACCTAGGTGGTTATTTTGACTTAGCTCCAATTGATGGATCTGAAGATGTGAGAAGAGATATCGTTTTAGAACTCCAAAAGATGGGTTTTGAAATGGAAGTGTCACATCACGAAGTAGCATACGGGCAACATGAGATCAATTTTCATTTTGATAATGCCCTTGAGGCATGTGATAACATTCAAACTTTTAAAATTCTAGTCAAAAATGTTGCTAGGCGTAATGGTTATCATGCAACGTTTATGCCTAAACCAATTAAAGGCATCAATGGTTCCGGGATGCACACTAATTTATCAATTACTGATAGTGATGATAATAACTTATTTTATGACCCTGAAGCCTCTAATCAAATCTCAAAAATAGCACTTCGTTTTATTGGTGGTATTATTAAGCACGCCAATGAATTTAGTTTAGTGACTAACCCAATCGTCAACTCATACAAGAGATTGATTCCGCACTATGAAGCGCCGTGTTATATTTCATGGAGCGATGCTAATCGCTCCACAATGATTAGAATACCTTCTGCTCGCGGCAATGCAACAAGAATTGAAGTGAGATCAGTTGATCCAGCTGCTAATCCTTACCTAGCTATCAGCGGGTTACTTGCTGCTGGCTTAAAAGGAATTGAAACTAAGTTAGACGGTTTGTCACCAATTAAGAAAAACTTATTTAAAATGAGTGATA
>CAZDCS010000253.1:0-1142 GCA_964504015.1 uncultured Mariniplasma sp.
AGTGTAGAAATAGGCACACTACTTGCCGACCGTGACCCTGTTACCAGAGAAAACCGTTACCCAAGGTTAGAGCTGGTTCGGCTTGCCATTCCGCGTAGGGTTTACACCAATAGCCACATGGATTATATTGCCGCAGCCGTTTGCAATGTATTTGATCGTAGAAATAAAAACACTAGGGGGATGATGATTTTGAAAGAAGCACCAATTATGAGACACTTTACGGTGGAGTTAAAGCGGATGTAGTTGTATAAAAAACTATTTTTCGATTATCATCTGTTTTTATATACCTCTTTTTTGTTATAATATTGTAACCAATGTATAAGGTTGTATAACATGGTTATAAAAGATTATTATTCACTATCAGAAGCATCTGAAATTTTAGGAAAAAGTAAAGAAACACTTAGAAGATGGGATCGGGAAGGAAAACTTAGCGCAGTACGAGAGCCCATGAGCCAATATAGGATTTATAAAAAAGAACAAATAATAGAAAATGGACAAATAGTATTATTAAAACTCGCACCAGTTGACCCTCGCTCTTTAATGCAAGGTGATTATATGCGTTTGAGATTTTCGATTGAAAACACTCTGCTAGAAAAAAACGAAGCAGAATCAGCCAATCAGTCAACCGCATATTTTGTGGTCAACTTGGATGAAAACGCTGTCGGTACTTTTGTCCGAATTGATGATGATGAAGCACTAGAGGATAATCAAATCAAAATGCAATTTAGAATTCGTAATGCAAAAATTCGTTTGGCAACTCACGCATTCTTTTTTCAAGAGGGGAGTGCTGAGAAATATGAAAAAGCTCAATATGGAGAGTTTAGAGTCGACGCAAAGGGCGAATTATTACTTAATAATTTAAGAGATGAATCATTTAAAGTTATTGGTCTTAATCGGCCGAGTAATTAGGCTTTTTATTCTCGCACCTATTTAAGAGGCACTAAAATCACCATGAAGATCAATGGAATCTGTATCTCATCAACAAAAGATGAGCACGGCCCAATTTATGTTTACCAAACAAGGACCGGTCGGATCCTTAGTTTTGATGGAAAAATCTATCAAAGCTACATGAAACTAAAAAACATTAATGGTTTAGAACTCGACTACACGCAAGCCATGATGACGGGATTACTTTTTATTCC
>CAZDCS010000253.1:1160-1629 GCA_964504015.1 uncultured Mariniplasma sp.
CATCATGGGGCTAGGAGCCGGTTCAATGGCGAAGAATCTTCTCAATAGTTTTTCCGAATTGAAATTACACGCGATTGAGTATCGTGAAGCCGTAATAATTGCTGCAAAAGAGCATTTTTTCTTACCTGACTCAGAACGTCTCTTTATTCATATAGACGATGCTTTGAGCTACATAAAAAACACCCAGATTAAAAGCGATATTATTTTTTCAGATCTATACAACTCGAAAGGAATGGAACCGAAACAAGTCATGTCATCCTACTTGCGTGATTGTAAAAACGCGCTCAATAAACAGGGAATCCTAGTACTTAATATCTGGCATACGTCACTTAAATTACAAGAAGAATTAAATGAATTACTCGCGCTTGAATTTGAAAGTCAACTACTCAGTTTCTAAGTAGAAAGCGGAAATACAATCGTACTCGCATTAAAAAACAACATCACCTTGATAAAAAGAGAAGAACTACTG
>CAZDCS010000254.1:0-1628 GCA_964504015.1 uncultured Mariniplasma sp.
TTAAATCTTCGACTATGAGAGCTTTGAGGGTATGTTTTTACATAGTTTTAAGACTAGGCTTTAGATCGTGTGACATAGACGAGAGAACTTTGGGATTAATCATATATGCCAACCCTTTGGTCTTTCCTTCTGTAATTAATATATTTTTTTCTATTAATTTATTAATCCAATGTCTTAGTCTGTCATCACTTGGAAGCTGTAAAATTTTAGATAGGTCATATCCTGATATTTTTTTCTCTCGAACAATAACGCCCAAAGCAATAATCTCTTTTTGGCTCAATTGATAATGATTTTCTAAAAACCTTAAGATTTGCAATATATCAGTATCAACGATGTTTGAATATATAGTAACCTTTACATAGTTTATATCATTCTCAATTTCTGGAAACAATTTACCATCGAGACTGAGCTTTTCATAGATAAGGTCATAACCACTTCCTTCATTTTCCATTAGGTTAAGTGCTTTGAATGTATCTATTAGTTTAGGGTTTCGACGTTGAACTTGATGTAAAATATTATTTTTTGTTACTCCTAAAGGTAAGCCTCCTGGATTAACTATTTCTAACCGGTCTTTATATACGTGTATAAATATATCGCCTGATATAGTATATGATTTGTGTACAAAGGCATTAACAAGTAATTCTCGTATGATATTTTTATCATAGTGTTTGACATTTTTTCTAAAAAGACCATTAGGTAAATCAAAACTATAATTTAATTCAATAGCTTCTTTTTCTATTTCAATTAATAATTCTTGAGGGTTAAATTGATTTAGATTCCAATCAACTTTACGGACTTTCTCTTCATTTTCATCATAAACAATATATTGAACAGTTATGGGATAATTAAGTCTACCTCTTTGTTTAAAGTCACCAAGCCATAATATGCCTAGATTGGTTAGATAATTATTTTCAGTTAGTCTATAATACTCTAAGATGTCAGTATCTAGTAGTTCTTTGATAAATGTAGATACGCGTACAGAATTTCGTATTTCATAGATAAATTTTGCAATCTCTTGAGTAGCAATTTGGCTTATATGGGTTTTACCAATGACCAATTCCCATTGGAATGCTCCCTTTTCGTGAGCCATTCGTGTCAAATCTTCCGCTTTTATTGGTGTACACTCATCACCTACTCTTAAAAATACTTTTCCATTACTTGTAGTAGCGATTGTCTTCTGGGAAGGATAAATTTGAATTATAAAATATTCAGCACCATTATTGTGTGTCTTTAACTCAGGATTTACTAGCCCAACGCTGTCTGTTAGTCGTTTAAGTGCCTTAACGACTTCGTTCATCTGCTCAGGATTAATTTTTTGTTCTTTTGGAGGTAGCTTAGTGTCGTCTTCAACACCAATAATAAGATAGCCACCTTGAGCATTTGCAAGACATACACAAGTTTTAGCTAAATCGGTTAAATTTGCACTTTCCCCTATCGCTTTTTTCAGACTTTTGTATTCAATAGTATTGTTTTCGTAAGGTAATGTTTTCATTGTATTAATAATTTCCCTGTGCAATAATTCAGTTTAATGGTTTATTATAACCAATAATTTGATATAACAATAAAAACAAAGAAGGATTAACCATGTCAGCATTAGTAGAATTCTCCATGTTTCCAACAGAGGCAAC
>CAZDCS010000255.1:0-1620 GCA_964504015.1 uncultured Mariniplasma sp.
TATAGTCACAAATGAATTAGTTCAAGGTGTACAAAGAGTCAAATTACAAAAAGCAATAGACAGTGTAGCTACTTTGTATTCATCTAATATTTCGAAGGAAAATTTAACTAGAGCAAAAGGTAGTTCAGGAGGATATCGGGGCTTTGAAATGGGAAAAAAAGGAATAAAGGGAAATGCAGTACTTACTGAATTTGATCCCTCTATAATAGCGCGTTCTGGAAAAGTTGCAGCCGGAGTTTCAAAAGTGATGAATGTATCTTCTTTGGTTGTGGGACAATATTATATGAATGAGGTGAACTCGAAACTAATCGGTATAAGTAAAGGTATTAAATCCATTGGAAGTTATCATCAAAGAGAATTTAAGTCTAGAATATTGGCGTTACTAAATAATGTTGAGGAAATTTCAAAATTTAGTTCTGAAATATCGAACAATGATGAATTAAGAAAAAGAGAGTTGCATCAACTAAATATCTATAAAAATGATACTGTTCAATTGTTAGGGCAAATCAATATTACTATTCAAGAGTTGATTGATGAAGGGATGCCAGGTATAAAGGAATATCAATCAAAAGTTAATGACATTGAAAAGCTGTTGAGATACCAAAATATATTAAAATCTATTTTAGAAGAAATTAGCAAGTTGACGTATACCTTGAACTTTGGGGAAGTTTCCGTTGGGAAATGTTATTCATCATATACTAATATGATTAAGCAATCAGATAACGCAAGAAAATTATTACCAAATTGGCATCAGTCTAACCATAAAATTTTAGGGATTCAACTGTGTAATAATCGTTTCAAAAAACAAGGGATGGAAAGAATTCTTGCAAAGCCACTTTCTTTGATTGATGAGAAGTGGGATTACAAGGAATTGGATTCTAATCTAGTAACTAAAATTATTAAGCAGACAAACAACGTACAGGTAGTTTCAAATGTGCCAAATGATTTTTTCAGTAATGATGTTGAATTGATTATAGAAGATGGGAAATATTATTTTAAACACAATTAAATACCGTCAAAAAAATAAACTTATATATCACAAGGAAAAAACTCGTGTATCTCAACCCGAAATACCGTCAAAACTCGTTAATCACGAGGCATTGCAACCTTTTAGCTAAAACTCCATTATCTAGAGACATAGGCATAGATTTAATCTGGATACGAGATTATGCTCGAATATATTTAAAATAGATTATATTTTTAGTAATCAACAAAACTCCATAACAACAAGACATATTGAGATAATTGAGTTTATTTTTATTTTTGTTTGATATTAGCGTATTTATGCTTAATTGTGACAAATATGACACAAACAAGCCCTTTTTGTGCGGTTTTGATTTTTTTTATAATTACGAATTAATAACAAGGTCGTTAAAGGAACTAAAGATTATACAGAGGTACTTACGACTATTTGTTGTACAGGATAACTAAAAATCTTCATAAAGATGAACAAAGATTCAAAGAAATTATTGATATAAAATGCCCTTATCAATCAGACTAAGATAGAAATCTATCGCCAGCCCCCATCATGTAAGCTGGTTGCTTAAAGACGTCTAATAAAAAGAATTCAAATTATGATGGTTATGTCTGGCAATATTATTGAAACAAACAATCAAATTA
>CAZDCS010000256.1:0-1613 GCA_964504015.1 uncultured Mariniplasma sp.
CTCAATAAGTCCAATATTTAATCCATCTTCTCGAGTATCACTAGTTCTATTAAATTTTGTAAGTGCCATTATATTCCTTTTTAAATTATAAACTTGCTTTTGGACAGAATGATTTTTTAGCTCTGAGAATAATAATCATTAATAATATTTTTCTTAATTTTAATCTTGAGCTTGTACTACCAGTTTTCATAATACCTTTATACATCTGATTTAATAAATTATCAATATAATTTTTCAACTTAGTAACTGTTTTGTCTGAGCCTTTTGCATTTGTAATAGTATGAGTTGTTTTAAATATATCAAGCTCACATATATTACTTTCATGTTTCTTAGTGATCGTAAATAATAATTCATATACATTTTTTAAATCATCTTCGTTTGATCCATCATTTAGAAATGAGTTAGAATCTTTTAAAAAAGCTTCACTAATTGAATATGGGTCAGACTTTAGATATTTTTTATCACTATCACTTAATTTAGGATTTTTATATACTAAATTTCTTTGAAGTTTTTCAACAAAAGCATTTACTTTTGCTCCGTCTAATCGATCAACTTCTTGACCTTGACCTTTTGTATTATTGGAATTACCAGAACCAATAACTGAACGCTTCCCATCTTTATATGCTTGATAATAATGTTTTTGAATTCCCATGAATGTTTGATCCATTCTATTCCATGATTGCATTAGAATTACAAGTAAACCTTTTGTTGGGTGACCTGGTTCTACTTCAATCTGTTTATGATATTTAGTATCAATTGATGGTGCAAAATATTGAGTAATTGCTCCAAAAGGTGTTGGGTGTTGAGCAAAAACCTTACTCTTACGAAAAACACTTTCTATAAGATAATGTGCTATCTCTTCTTGACAACCATTAGGCATATATTTATATTGACGACCATTAAATATTTTTACATAAATAAGGGTGGTACAAAATACTCTTAGAAGATCATCGTTAGCTTTGATGCCTATATAGTAAACTACTAATAATGTTTGATAATATAAATCACTATACATTACATTATCAGGATGGAAACCCATATGTTTAAATGATTCTAACATTTGTCTATCTGATATTCCAAAAATCTTTAGAAGTTTCTTATCAATATTTCCTGGAGTTCGTAATGCATTACAAAAGTTTGAATGTCCTAGAGAATCATTATTAAGCTTTATAATAATACTCTTAAACATGGTTTTAATTTCATTATAAAGACTTTTATTTTTTAGAATCTTATCTGCGACAAATTCTATTTCTTTTGGTACTTCGTGCATTTGAATTCCTTATGATTGTTTAACTGCTCTGCTAATTCCTGCAAATTGTTTACAACCTGAGTCTTTAAGATCTGCAGACTCTTCAAATAATTTTGGAGCAACCATTGATACCAATACTGTCACATTTTCGTAGATTGTTTCTTTAAGTGATTTAGCGTTCTTATCAAATATTTTAAAATATTCAGCATCTTGTGTTGCGATAAACAAGTTTGTTCGTTCTTCAATAACTTCAGGTATTAAAATATTGTATGTGTTTTGAACTAAAGTGTTTTCAAACAAAGCATATTTTAAAAATAATTCATTGTCAATTTCTTTAGTAATGTTAGCTGCGATTGATGCTTCT
>CAZDCS010000257.1:0-1612 GCA_964504015.1 uncultured Mariniplasma sp.
CATATTTTGTTTTATTTTGATTAAACTTGAATTTAGCTTCAATTTTTGTAACATTGATTTCAAAAAAATTAATAAATTTTGTTAAGTTTTTAAATTTTTCTTCTTGTGGTAACTTCTAACCATTTTGACCTTCATATATTTTGGTTGTTTCGTTCAATAGTTCCCATACTTTTTCATTATCATCAATATATTTTATATTCCCATAAATATGAACTGCACTATAGTTCCAAGTTGGAACATTGAATGTTGTTTCATAATATGTTGGAGATATATAAGCATGTTCACCATTAAATATAAAACAAACTTCTTTTGTTTCATCTATATTTGAATGGATATTAGCTTTAGCTAAATGTCCATATAATTTACCATCTTTAAATCTATTGATTGGAAGATGTGTAACTTCAATTTTTCCATCATTTTCGGATGTTAATATCGCAAACGGATGTTTTGCTATAAATTCTTCAATAATATTTTCATCTGTAATTGTAAATGCTTCTAGTGAATACACTTTGTTCCTTTATCATATAACGGTCGAGTATAGAAATAAGTTACCCTTTTTCATCTCTCAACTTTTTAACAGTTTTTTTCTTTTAAAAATTATAGCGAAATAAATGCGGCTGGGTCACTTATTTCTCTACTACGTTTTGTTATGTTGTCGTGTTTCTGATGTCCTTAAGGTTTCAACGGCAGTCAGTAAAGTTTCTTAGGGTTTTGCACTTGCTTCTTTTAGTCAGTAGCTTGGCGTTTACTAAGAAGGCTTTTTACTTTCTTCTTGGCGTTTAAGCTTGTAAACTCATCTTGAAAGTTTCTTTTTCTTTGAAACAAACTTATTCTAAGCAAGGTGCTTACGATAGACACATAACGACTGTCTTGCGAAATAGGAAGCCGCGCTTTGGCTTCCTATTTCTCTCCAAGTACTTGTTATCTTTGTTAGTTAAGTATGTTCTTTCTTAACTTTTCAGCTAATATGTCTGCTTGTTCCATTAAGTTAAAAATCTCTTGCTTTACTTCTAGAAATGCTTTATATTCATCAGGTGTTTTTTCTTTCAAGCGGTCCAAATTAATTTCTTTTGCAAATTTTATTTGATACTTGGAAAGTAATTCAATTAATTCATTTTTATCACAATATATTTTATCATGATGATTGATGAATTTATCAAATTCTTTACTTCCTTTTTTAGAATTACATTTTTTACAGCATGGTATCAAATTACCAATTTGATGTCCAAACCCTCTAAGTTCTCCATTTTTTACTAATCCAACAAGATGATCCCATGTTTCTGCTTCATCATTGCAGAATACACATTTTAAATTTTCATTCGGATTTTGCCCTAAAAATTTCAATGCTTCACTTATTTTTTTTTCATCATAATCATCACTTGGTGCGATTGCTGATGCAAATGCATGATTTATTGTTGTACGTCTTTTTCCATAAATTGAATATGTATGTAAATGGCGTTTAATATCTTCTTTTTTCATAATGTTCCAATGTTAAGCTAACGGGCGCGCTCAGTGATCAGCGCGCCCGTTGCACGCATCCGCTCCGCGGTTGCGTGCAACTATTTATTAACCGAACACAATGTCCTGCTATTACGTTATTTCAGTATTAAGA
>CAZDCS010000258.1:0-1609 GCA_964504015.1 uncultured Mariniplasma sp.
TTGTATCTCCCTCTTGGCAGTTTGTCAAATTAATAGACGCTGATTTATATAACTTCCCTAATTCTGCAGCACATTTAATTATATCTAACGCCAGAAGCATTGATTTCATTGATCTTTGTTTCTTTTTTTATTTTATTTTTTCGTCATTTTTAGCTGGTGTTTTCTAGCGTTGTGTGGTATAATATAAATACATACTTTATCTCTAAGGAGGAAGCTTATGTATTTAAAAAAATCTACTAATAGGAAAACCGCTCGAACGTATTTATCCATTGTTCATAGTTATCATGACAAGGAGAAAAAACAGTCTAGAACTAAAACTATTAAGTCGCTTGGCTATTTAGACGTTCTTGAAAAAGAATACGATGATCCAATCGCTCATTTTACTGAAGTAGCTAAAGAAATGAATGATGAGTATATACAAGATAGTGCACCTGTTAATCTTACTATTAACCTTTCTGAAACGATTAACACATCTACTGTTAATCGGCAGAACTTTGGTTACGCTGCAATTAGTAAAATCTATCATGAACTTGAAATTGATAAGTTCCTTATTAATAGACAGCGTCATTCCAAAGAAAGCTACAACGCCAATGCCATTATGAAATTACTTGTATTTGGCCGTATGCTTTTCCCTAGCTCTAAAAGGAATACTTTTAATAATAAAAAACTCTTATTTGAAAAAACAGATTTTTCTCTAGATGATGTATATCGTTGTTTATCATTTTTCGATAGACACAAGGATGCCTTACAATTTTGGATGCATGAAAGGATTAAAACACAGTATCAGAGAAATACACATTTAGTGTATTATGATGTAAGAAATTATTATTTCGAAATTGATAAACAAGATGAAATGCGGCGGAAAGGTGTTTCCAAGGAACATCGTCCAGATCCTATAATACAAATGGGTCTATTCACGGACGCTGACAGTATTCCCATTACTTATCGCCTTTCCCCCGGGAATGCTCCTGACAAAACAACGCTTATTCCGATGCTCCGAGAAATACAGCATAACTACTCTTTAGGTAAAATTATTATTGTTGCAGATAAAGGACTCACGACCGATGATAACATTTGGTATACTCTATCTGCTAAGAATGGTTATATCCTCAGCTATTCTATACGTGGTGCTAATAAAGAATTTAAAGATTATGTTTTGGATGAGGAGGGCTATATTGCCAAAGGTGAAGATTTTAAAATTAAATCTCGTCTTTATCCTAGAACAATATTTGTCACTACTACAACTGGGAAAAAAATGAAGAAAGTAGTGGATGAAAAGCAAGTCGTTTTCTATAGTGAGAAACATGCATTAAAGGCAAAGGCTGATCGCAAAGCTGCATTAGAAAAAGCAAAAGATTTAATTAATAACCCGGGTAAGTATAACAAATCTACTTCCCACGGTGCTGCTAAATACATAAAAAATATTTCATTTGATCCAAAAACAGGTGAAATATTTGAAAAGACAAAGCAATCTCTTTCATTTGACCAGGAGAAACTTCGTAAAGAAGAAGAATTAGACGGGTACTATGCAATTGTTACAAGTGAGTATAAAGAATCTGATGAACGGATAGTTGATATTTACAGGGGCTTATGGAGTATTGAAGACTCG
>CAZDCS010000259.1:0-1592 GCA_964504015.1 uncultured Mariniplasma sp.
TAATCGAGATTATTAATGACCAGCCGCCAACCACTAACAATAAAATCAGAGCCATATTTGACATTTGTTTTTTATTTTTCATTTATCCACCTTTCAGGGAAGTGCTTAGGGTCATATGCACTTGTGCGGATTGCCGCACCAAAAACACGGTCAATTTGATGACTATTAAGCTCTTGTTTCCATTGATGCAAAGCACCTTTTGTAATATCGAGAGCCGTCGCCGCTTTAGGGTAAGAACCCCATATTTCTTTTAAGATTTCTTTTTTCATACGCATAGTATAGATGTCTATATCCAGTAAGTCAACACATCTATACCAAAAAAAGTATAGGATACTAAATATGAACATAACAAATAGAATTATCAAGCTAGCTAAAGAGCTAAACTTATCTCAAGTAGAGATAGCAAGAATGACAAAAAAAACTAAAGGGGCTGTTAATCAGTGGTTTAGAGGTGCAACAAAACCAAACGGTGAGAACTTAATATCACTTGCTAAAGCATTACAAACAACCCCTGAATACTTAACATCAGGCAAGGTTTATAATATAGCTGAAGAACAGAACGCAAGTACTTTAAGCCTAGCTGAGCCAAATGTACAATATATAGCGACTAATAAAGTACCGTTAATTAACTTTGTGCAAGCAGGTGATTGGGCAGAAGTATTTGATGCAGTAGATCATCAAGAATGGGAGAATTGCCCTGTACCACATAGTAATCAAACTTTTGCGGTAAAAGTAAAGGGTGAAAGCATGTTACCAATATTTAAAGATAATGATATTGTTTTTTGCGACCCGCAAAAACAGGCTAACAATAAAGACTTCGTAATCGCATCTTTAATAAACAATAACGAATCAACCTTAAAACAACTTCTAATTGAAGATGGTCAACAGTTATTAAAAGCAATAAACCCAAATTGGCACCAAACTTACATTAAAATAAACAGTGATTGTGTTATAGTCGGCAAGATAATCGCAAAACTAGAGAAATTTTAAATGAAGATAACAAAAGGTAGCTTTGGCTATAAAGGAACAGCTTACATGTCGTCCGACAATTATCTAGTTATAGAGGGTTTTAAGCGTAAAATATACAAGCCAAAACAAATAAAAACAATAACTAGTTATCAAGAAAAAAGCAGGCGAATTTCAGCCCTCTATCTCTTCTTAACACTAGCTACAGCCGTAATATTAACTATACTGCTTGGTATATTTGGGGTAATCATCGGGATACTAATAATTATTTTCTTAAGTAAAAAAAACATCATTATAGAATTTGCAGATATAGTATTTACAGACGATGAAACAGTTACTTTAGAATGTACGCCAAGGTCTGTAAAAAAACTATTTGAATTTAAACACTAACCCACACCAGCCATCTACTCAATATTTTTTAACCCTATCCAACCCTTTATTTACAAACAGTCCAGTCTTAATTTAAACTAAAAGTAAAGAAATCTATATTATTCCTTGACATTAAAAGTATAGCCTTCTATACTACCCCAACAAAGCAAAAAACCAAGGAAATAGAAATGAACCAAGAAATAACGATAACGGCATTAGTCATTCAAATTTTACCTAACGCGAAAGACTTAAACACT
>CAZDCS010000260.1:0-1588 GCA_964504015.1 uncultured Mariniplasma sp.
TCTCTTCTATATGACTCCATATAATCTCTACTTTATGAAACTATAAAAAAAATAGCATATACATGAGTTATATGCGTTATAAAGGATATATAAATGAGAAAAATAATAATGGTTAATGGAAAAAAACGATCAGGTAAAGATATTTTTTCGGATGTTATGCAACGAAAGAGTTTTATTAAATATAGTATAGCTGATAGTTTAAAAGATATAGCTTCAAGTATATTAGAAATTGATAAAAAGACATTAGAAACATTAAAGAATAATGCTGATACATTGTCTATAAATTTTGATAAACTCAACACTAATTTTAGAAAAGCTATTGATAAAATCAAATTAAATTACTCAGAATTAAATTACTCAGAATTAGAAGAGCTTAATCTTCAAATATCCAATTTTGATATTACTAAAATCAACATATTTGAGAAATATGTTGATTCAGATGTTGATTCAATTGTTGATTCAATTGTCGACATTAGAAAATTTCTTCAAAATTTAAATATTTTTAAAATTATATTTAATGATAATAATATTTGGATAAATATATTAATTAAGAAATTAGAAAAAATTTCGGATAATATAGTAATATCAGATCTTAGATTTCCAAATGAAGCTGAAAGAATATTTGATGTATTCAAAAAAGATATAGTAAAAACTGTAAAGATTATTGGAAAGAATCTTTATGACTTTGATGAATATGATAATCATTCAAGTGAAACATCTTTAAACGATTGGGAATTTGATTATCATGTAAACAACACTATATGGGATGAAATTCTATTAGACCATCAAGGTCAATTAATTATACAGGATATGAAATGGTAGAAAATGTTATAAATAAAGAACTTGTAAACGAAGAACAAAATAAAACAATTTTAGAACATACAGGATTTGATGTTTTATTATTTGATAAAATGATTGATCTTCAAAAGAATTTGAATATTAAAGTTCATAAGAATTGGATGGATCAAGAATTTAATTGGGATTTGGCAATGCTGCTTGAATCAGCTGAATTATTAGATTCTTTTGATTGGAAATGGTGGAAAAAAGGTTCAACTGATTGGAAAAACGCTGAGATCGAAATGGTTGATATATTTTTATTCTTGTTAGCTAAAGGTATCGAAAATAATATAACTGATATGATTAAAGGTTTGTTAATTTCCCAAAGTGTCCAAGATAATGAGAGTATACCAATTAAAAGAAATAGTAAAGATCTTATCGAAAATATTCAAAACGGATTAGCATTAGCAATTACAAATAAAAACTTATTACAAATAACAATAAATTGGATTAATATATGGAACAAATTAGGATTTAGTATAAAAGACTTATTTATTAAATTTTCAGATAAACAAGTCTTAAATAATTTTAGACAAGATCATGGATATAAAACAGGTGACTATATTAAGATATGGAATGATGAAGAAGACAATAGTGTTCTTCAGCGAATATCTAGTGATTTGGATTTTGATGATACATATGATGATAGAGTTTATAAATTACTTGAAGAAGAATATTCTAAAATTGATAAACATATTAATAAAAGTGTTCAAAAGTTTATAGATAATGATCCAAAATGGAAAGCATTTAT
>CAZDCS010000261.1:0-934 GCA_964504015.1 uncultured Mariniplasma sp.
AGGCATTGATTTTGGTGTTTACGGTGCGCCAGAGACATATTTGATTGATAACAAAGGAATAATTCGCTATCGTCATGTTGGCATTGTTGACACTAAAGTGTTTAATGAAATCATTCTTCCTTTAGTTGAAAAAATAAAGCAGGGATCTTAAATGTTCACTTCGAAAATGAAAAATTTACTGATGTTTTTATGTATAACTTTTTTTTCAACGGGTTTGAATGCTGAAATTCAAGTGTTTGAATTTAATGACGCGCAGTTAGAAAAACGATTTAATCATTTATCCGACATACTGAGATGTCCAAAATGTCAAAATCAAAATTTATCAGGCTCTAACTCGACTCTGTCGCAGGATCTTAAGCAGATAGTTTATGAAAAATTGAAGAATGGTGAGCCAGATAAACAAATTTTATCATTTATGAAACAAAGGTATGGTGAATTTATATTATTTGATCCTGAACTGAGCCGAGACAATGCGTTTTTATGGACTGCGCCTTTAATTTTTTTATTGTTGATATTCTTTGGTTTTATTCGCTGGTATAAAAATAACCGTATAAGTAATAGCAAAAATTCAAGAGATTCAAAAAATGATTGATTTGTGGTTAGCGATTGCGTTAAGTGCGCTTATAGTTATAACGACTATTTATTACAGTGTTAGTCGATATGCTTTTATAGATAGTGAAAAAGATTCTTCAAGTTTAAGCCCAAGTAAGGGTATTCAAAAAATTCTACTATTGTTTCCTGTACTTTTTATACTTTCTTCAATTGCCTTGTACAGCCAAAGTCCGACAATAACACTTCACCAAAACTGGTTAAATACACAAATTGAAACAAAAAACTCGTTTCAATTATTAAGTGAAAACTTAACCAATAAAGATGATAAGTCTGACTTAGGCTCGGCCGATATTCAATCAATGTTACTGGGACTCCGAACTCT
>CAZDCS010000261.1:944-1574 GCA_964504015.1 uncultured Mariniplasma sp.
ATCCTGAAAATGCGAAACTTTGGTTTATGCTAGCAGAGGTTTATTTTCAATTAAGTATGATTGATTTAGCTGATGAGTCGATGACGAGAGCGATCAGGCTAAAACCTTCGGCTAATTGGTATGTTGCTTATGCGCAGATTCTTGCTTTACGCTCCTCAGAGTCTGATTTAACTAGAGCGATTGGTTTTTTAAGATCAGCTATTCGATTAGAACCGGATCATCAGAGTGCGATGTTAACGATGGGTTTTTTATATATGACGCAACAAAAAAACTCACAAGCAATTGAAATTTGGCAGTTTTTAGCTAATCAGATAGATAAACGGGGTGGAGATTCGTCAAGAATTCGACAACAAATTGAGTCAGTTTCAGTAAAACAGGCGCCAAAGACAGATAAAAACTAATAACTCAGATGTTTTTGAAAGTTTGAGAGCCGGGCAAAATTGAGGTTGTTTTGAACAAAAAGCTCAAACTATTTAATAATTACTCAATATAATTATCGCAAAACTATCACATTGGAGTGAATTGTGGACTATGTCACAATTAATGGTTGCAATATTCACCTTGCTAGTGCATCTTTAAATCTGTGATCACCAGTATTTTCTCTCTGATAAGTTTGCGCATTTTTAAGCA
>CAZDCS010000262.1:0-1571 GCA_964504015.1 uncultured Mariniplasma sp.
TCTTTTTTGAATACTCAATTGTAATAATTAATTTAAATTGAGTATATCTCCTTCCCTTACTTATTAATTCTAGATTTCTCCACAGCCTTAAATACAGCAGCTTCAGATTAGTCATCTCTTGTTCATAGTATAATAAAAACAACAATACCCAAGGATAAACGAAGTATTTTACTTTAGTGATTTGAAGTAAGGTTCTCTTTCATTTCTAAAGCAATTATTGATAACTTTTAGATAAGGCAATATATTTCTTAGCATTTTCGATATTACCATCAATTTCTAGTTGTGTTAGCTCGCGAATAATCCGCATTGGATTACCTAAGGCTAACATTCTAGCTGGTACTTTCTTTCCTGGTGGAACAACTGTTCCAGCAGCAACCATTGCATACTCTCCAATTTCAGCATTATCTAAGATAATTGCCCCCATGCCAATTAAAGCATAATCTTTAATTGTTGCAGCATGAATAATCGCTAAGTGTCCAATCGTTACACTTTGACCAATATAAGTTGGAATGTTGGTGTTTGTATGAATAACCGCATTATCTTGAATATTAGTGTTTTTTAGTATTACTACCTTAGCCATATCCCCTCTAATAACAGCATTAGGCCAAACACTGACATAATCATTTAATGTGACATCTCCTAAAACTTGAGCTCCAGGCATCACTACAGCACTTTTTGCGATACAGGGTTTCATCTCTTTATATTTCACTTCTTATCCTCCTAATTATTTACGATATTTTTTAGGTTCTTATCATTTTAGTTTATTTGCTAATATTTATAACTCATCACTGATCCATAATTAAAAAAAATAGCACAAAAGCGCTATCTCTTTTCTACCATCGGTTTTAGTTTCCCTTGCTCAATTGCCTCAGGGTAAGGATACGCTTCTTCTCTCATTCTCTTGTAAAGAACATAGATCAAACCACGAACAGTGTCAATTCTTGTAATAACACCATGGCCCTTTTCATTTTCAACTTTAACTTTTTCACCAATTAGGTATGTTTCATTACTCCATGCCATATTAATACACCTCACAATTAATTATATCATAAAGAACTATCTTTTGGGTCGATAATTGCGCATCATCGAACCAATAAGATAGATTTTTTCTTCATCTTGAGTCTCAGCAACTAGTTTGAATAGTTTTTTCACTTTGTTATTCGCGCTTAATGACATTAAAGACCTTAGGTCTCTTTGATAAAACGGGTTTGTATAATCATGAATATTTTTTAAAAGTGGGAGTGCTATTTTCTCGTTTTTACGCACAAACTTATAAAAAGAACTTAAGATAGATGGGGTTTTAACAAAGAGGTCTTTGTTTCGGCGATCCTCTAGAGCTAGAGCTATATCATAGAGCTTTGCTGCTTGTTTTTTGCTCATGTATAAGATGAATGTTTTTAAATCAGAATCTTTTTCCTCCCAGTGGATAAGTTTTTTCAACAATTTCACGCGCCATAAAAAGCGGTGACTATGCTGGTTGTCTAATTTATACTCTTTAATAAAGGCAGTTTCGATCGCTTTTAGCAATTCTAGATTTATTGTAACAAACAAAGTATATATTTGTTCCGGGA
>CAZDCS010000263.1:0-542 GCA_964504015.1 uncultured Mariniplasma sp.
AAACATTTCATTTAGTTTATCAATCTTCCCTTACCCCTGTAATGAAATCTTCAGTCATGCGATATGCTTCATCATCATTAAACTGTTTCGGCGGGTGTTTCATGAAATATGCTGAAGGAGAATAAATGATTCCTCCTTTGTTTCTTTGAAGTGCCAATTTACAACATCTTATGGCATCTATTGATACTCCTGCTGAGTTTGGAGAGTCTTCTACAGAAAGCCGTAATTCTAAGTTCATTGGAATATCACCAAAAAGTTTCCCTTCCATTCTGAGGAAACAGACCTTGTTGTCCTTCTGCCACGCAACATGATCACTGGGGCCGATATGAATATTCTCGGCATCAAGTCTTTCATTAAGAACTGACTGAACCGCCTCGGTTTTAGACTCCTTTTTTGAGTCTAGTCTACTTCTATCAAGCATATTGAGAAAGTCCGTATTTCCTCCGGTATTAAGTTGATAAGTCCTTTCTAATTTTACCCCTCTCTTTCTAAATAAATCTACGAGAACTCTATGAGTTATTGTAGCGCCTAGCTGGGCTTTT
>CAZDCS010000263.1:573-1568 GCA_964504015.1 uncultured Mariniplasma sp.
CTTTTCTTTAAATCGATTAGCCCATTCCGGGTTGCTTGCAATAAAAACAGGCATACAATTGATAAATGCTATACCCGATTCAATAGCGCATTCTGCATAGAATTTTGTGGCTTCTTCAGAACCTACAGGAAGATAATTTATTAGTACCTCCGCGCCTGACTCTTTCATTACGTCTACTATTTCTTCTTTTGTTCCTTCTCTTTCATTACTTAAAATGAATGTATATTTATCTTCATATTTTTTCATGTGTTCCGAAAAACCATCAAGTATCTTCCCCATCTTTACTGTCACATTTGTTTTGCGCACATCCTTGCAAAATATTGTTGTGCAATTCGGAAGTTCGAAGATCGCTTCGGACACATCCTTTCCGACTTTTCTTTTATCAATATCAAAAGCGGCAACCACTTCAATATCGGAGGGTTTATACCCGCCTATGTCCCAGTGCATCAACCCGATAGATTCTTTACTGTCTTTGCCTTTATAGTAATTTACACCTTGCAGCAATGAGCTTGCACAGTTACCGATACCTACAATCGCAATTTTAATCTTGTCCATAATAATTAATTTCCTTTCTTTAAAATGTTTATAAAATAAACATTTTGTCCGATCTTTTCTATTAACCTGCCGATGCTTCCTTTTCGTATTCTTCCAACAAAGTTGGGTTCACTTAACCCATAATACTTGAGAATCAATGAATTCAATCAAATCTCGTGCCAATTTTGCCCTATTATGTTTAAATATACCCAATATTCCCTTTACCTTTAGATTCTTGTGTGAGGCGATAGGGTGCACAAATTGCCTGTTTTGGACGACAACTTTGTTTTTTCATAGACACCCTCTTTTACATTTGTTCAATTAGAGTTCTGTATTATTAAGATTATCCTGGTCTATTTTTTCTATGTCTTTTTTAAGGTCTTCTATTGAAATTTTTAAGTATGTCATTGCCTGCTTGTGCGTGTCCGCACGCAGACAGGTGGAAGAGGATTAAAGCCTGC
>CAZDCS010000264.1:0-1567 GCA_964504015.1 uncultured Mariniplasma sp.
CTTTATATTCTAACATGTCTATATCTTTTCTGTCCTACTTATTGTAACCTATCCATTCTTAATGAATTTAATATATTTACACCTTTTGACCGGGAATAATTTAAACAACTTGCACCTTTTGACCGGGAATGTTATAATGTATACAGGTGATAAACATGAAAAGAAAAATATATAAGGACTTACTTGACTGGAAGCAACATAATTTGGAACAATCATTACTAATTAAAGGGGCCAGACAAGTAGGTAAAACATTTATTGTGAAATACTTTGGCGAACAGGAGTTCAGTAATATATTATATGTTAATTTTGAAGATCAAATTGACATTAGACATTCATTTGATAGTATGCCAAACCCTGAAGAAGCTGTGAAAGCATTGCAGGCATATGGTGTTTCTCAAAATATATTTGATATTGAACAAAAAGAAACGCTAATCTTTCTTGACGAAATTCAATTGTGTAAAAGAGCATATTCTTTACTTAAGCCATTAACTGAGATGAAAAAGTTCAGAATAGTTGCAAGTGGTTCATTATTAGGTATAAACCTTAATGGTGATTTTCTTGATCCTGGACCAACAGTTAAGCATATTGAGATGTATCCCATGGATTTTGAAGAATTTTTATGGGCGTTACGTGGGGACAGGATTAATAAAGTAATTGAAAACGTAAAAAAGGATGCGATAAATGGAACGCTTATCAACGAAGCTTTGCATAAAACATTAAATAATGAGATTAAAGATTATATTATTGTAGGGGGGATGCCCCAAGTTGTATTAGAGTATCACAATAATAAAAATTTAGGGGAAGTATTTCTAAAACAAGAAAGTATTCTCTCTTTGTATAGAAGTGATATCCAACAATACCAATCTACCCAAGATAATAAAATCAAAACATTAAAATGTTTTGATTCCATTCCAAATCAATTTTCCAAAGATAATCACAGGTTCATGTATTCAACTGTCGAAGACAAAAAGAAAAAAAGATATTTCGGGAATGCAATATCATGGTTAGAGCGAACAGGTATTGCAAGAATTTGTTATAATGTTGATCATTTACGAGGGTCATTAATTGATGGAAAAGGGACACTATTCAAATTATATATGAACGATATAGGTCTGTTGGTTTGTATGTTAGGGCAAGACTACGTATATAAAATCCAAAACAACAAACTAGATTTGTTCAATGGTGCACTATATGAACAATTACTTGCACAAATGTTAATTGCAAAGAAAGTGCACCTATATTATACAAGAATAGGAAGTTACGAGATTGATTTTCTTTTTGAAAGCAATGGGAAGATACTTCCTATTGAGTGTAAATCTGGTGGGAGCACAAAATCCAAGAGTCTAAAAAGTTATGTTGATACTTTGAAACCATATAAGGCGTATAAAGTGTCAACGAATAACATAAACATCTCAAATAAAATAATTAAGGCTATGCCTCACTATGTATTCGCTCTATTAGATGTTGGTGAAATCTATGAGCTTTAAACACAAGCCAGGCGAGAACATTATCTAAATACCTAAATTAGCAATTATATTTAAAAATCCCCTAGCCCGACTTTATCACT
>CAZDCS010000265.1:0-1561 GCA_964504015.1 uncultured Mariniplasma sp.
GACAAGTAAGATTGTACAGGTTATTTAGGAACAAGCCCCAAGTGACTGCAGCAGCTCCGTTCTCCTTTGCTCAAGCTCTCCTACCCTTGTTTTTAATCCCCTCAACTCTTTTTTGACCTGAGCCAGTTCCTTTCGGATCTTTTTTTCGGTCAGATGTCCTTCTCCAAACTTTTCAACAACAAGTGCTTCTACCTCATGCCTCAGCAACCTAAAAAACGGATTCCCATAAACACTTTGTTCAATGTACTGCAATTTATCTTTTCTAATGGCATCAATAATATCAGCCATTGTCAAACCATATTCCTTCTGAGCAGATTTATCGCTCAACGATGCTCCTTTTTCTGAGCATCTACTCCCCGACATAAAGCTACACCCACCTTTCTGTGATCTTTAAAATATTCCGTTAAATTTCTTGCCATACTCGCCAAGTACAGCAATTATAGTACATGCGATTCTGAGGGTGACACCCACACCATCGCTCTCCAATTATTCAATCTCTTCAACCACATAATCACTTTTTCCACTAAATATTATTAACGCTTTTTTGAGATTTTTTTTGTTAGCAAACTCAGTGCTCTTAGCATATCTTTGCAGTTGTTTTAATCCTTCTATTTTGGCTTTCTCTATTTGTTTTGTTTCGCTCTTTTTTAAGTATTTAAGTTCCAATAACCACTCATATTTTGTTTCTGGCATGCGTATATCCTTTTCCAAATAAATATCAATATAACCATTTTCTATCTCTTTTTCGCTGCGTGGTCGATACAGATTGCTTGTTGTCAGATAAGAAAATAGTATCACTTTGATATATTTTTCATCAAATTGTATCAGGTCACGGTTAGATAATTTTTTCAGCACGTTATTACTTACATAGTCGATGAATGGCTTAATATCACCATCTATTCCTGCTTGCCAAATAGATTTTGCCAACTCTTCCGTACTATGCCTTAAGGAATACTCTTGCCTTATTTTCTTGTTAAAGTATTCCCAAAATATTTCTTTGGTCACGTAATTTGGTATTGCTAGTTTTGTTTCCCCATATACTATAGAGTCATTAGTTAATAATCCCATGTAGAATAATAGTGATACAAAGTTATCTTCATCATTCATATTATCAAATGAAAATCTGCTTGCGATTTTTGCTATAATGCCTTCATCTTTGATTATCTCTTCCAGCTTTGTTCTGTTTTCCTCATTGACCATCAAGCGATTCAAGCGACCATAATCCGTTTTGACATTGTCATCCAGCAGTTTTTTAGGATATCTGTTGCTTTTCTGCCATTGGTCAAAGAAGTATAGTATCATATCTGGATTGTATACTCTTTGCCTAGCATTTTCATTAAACAGGTAGCCATTGTAATTTTTCTTTAGTTCTTGTATTAATTCACTTTTCCCCGTAAATATACTGTTATTTTTCACCAGTGCTGCCATCTCGCTATTATCTATAATATTCCTTACTTCGCTTTCCGTAAATCCAAGCATTTCGTTTAAATTTATGTCTAGTGTAAGGTTTGAGGCTATGTTAAATCCGCTGGTTAAATCATCTAGCATTACTGGAGATATC
>CAZDCS010000266.1:0-1553 GCA_964504015.1 uncultured Mariniplasma sp.
TTGAAAATATAAATATTCGTTCAATTGAATTAATAGAGAAGTTTTAATTATGAGTAATTTAAATAGTGTTCCTGAAGTAACAGAAAGAATAAATGAAGAATTTGATGCTGATGCGGTAATCATTTCTGTTTTAAAAGATAAGCAAGTAGGCGTTGGTTTTACTGGTGTTAGAATGAATAAGATTTTATTAGCTTTAACTTTATTGTGTTATGCAAGAGCTACAGAAGATAATTTAGTCGCTTATACTGGTGTTTTAGGAAATGATATCCGTGATATGATTTGTGATTTAACTACTAAAGTTAAAGAAAATCAGATATTAGAAAAATTAGGTTAGTATCGTTTAATATTATCTGTTCTAGCTATTAACAGTTAGAACAGATAATAAATAATATTGATTTGTGATAGATGGATTAGATAGCTAATCTCAATTCTCTATCTCTAAATTCATAATCGAAACTGTATTTATTCAAATTTTCATAATCATTTGAGTAATCAGAAGAAATATTTTTTAAAGTTCTTCTTAAAATAACCATTCCATCTTTTTCACCTTTCATATTTTCATAACAAAATTGACTAATCCCTATCAGCATAATTCTATTAAGGTTTTTCATAGTAGTGGTTAGTTTGATATGATCTAAGATGATCTGATATTTATTTTTATTTTTTTTAAGTTTTCTCATGTAAGTAAAAAAGTTTCTGTCTTTATCAAATACATCAGCAGGGTTTTCAATTCCTTCCCTTATATGTTTATCAATATCTTGAACCATATCTTGATATCTAATAGTACCATCATCATTCAGGTAAAATTGTTCAAATCCTAAACCACCGCCTCTGCGTTTGAGTCTACTCTGATATTTCTGCCAACTCTTATGTTGTTTATAGGTACGGAATTTATGACGCATAGCGTAGATAGGTATAGTCATAAATTTCTTTGTAGAATCGCCCGGTAATAAATTGGTATGAAACCACATCCTTTTATAATTTTTCTTAAATTCATTTATTTTCAGGATAGAGTTCTTAAAGTAACAAAGTGGAATACTAACATTGTTGGGGTTTGACTTTATATCGTTTAGGAATCGTTGAGTTGGTGAGATATCATTATAATAATTTTCATCGTAGATAATTTTATTGTCTATCATTCTAACCGCTAACAATCCTTTTTTACTCTCATAACCTCGCATCTTAGTAGTTAGATTATTTGTTGGATTGTTATACATATAATCAGCTGAACCATGGAAAACCGACCAATTACACATATTCTTAACTTCAAATTCTAATAAACCGCTTACCTTCTCGTATATGTAATCTCCTTTCCAATCAGTTATAGCGATACCTTTATCATCAGTTTTTATTTTATCAAATTCACCATTGAATAAATCAACTTTAGGAAATTGTGATTTGATATGATCTAAGGCTAACTGATTAACAGTTTTTAGAAATGAATTTAATCCTTTTAGTTCATTATTAAGTAGGTTTTCTGCGTCCTTAGTTTTTGTGTGTTTCTCTCCTAACTCGCTTTTCAGTTTGAAATAATTCTCTTCTAAAGGTTTTAT
>CAZDCS010000267.1:0-1539 GCA_964504015.1 uncultured Mariniplasma sp.
CAAGTGTGTTTATTCTCTTCCAGAAGTTTTGATACACTGTTTTTGAGATGTAGTTGTATTCATATAACATAACATATAGGGTTTGAATGCTCACTTTAAAGTATTCTTTTAATTCCATAACATCTACATTTTCGCAAGATTCGAGGTAGTTATCTACTAGATACCTTGGCATTAGAAAATATCCAGCAAATTTATTTGCGATTTTTTCATTTATGTCAGATTTACCACTGACATAAAACGCATCAAAATTATCACTAGAGTATTGTTCGCTATGAAAAATCAGATGCGCATACTCATGAAATAATGAAAAAATCTTTCTTTCCTCAGATATGCTTTCCGCATCATTAACTAGTATAAAACTTCCGTACTCATTAGAAAAAGAAGATGCCCCAAAGTAATTACTATTATTAAAATTTCTTACGATCACATTTATCCCAATTTTACTCATTACATCATAGTAGTTTTCGGGAACCACATGCTCAATATTAAAAATCCTTCTTTGTTCGTAAGCGATTTTCTCAATTAATTGATTCAGTTCATCTTTGCTAATCTTTTCATCACTTGAGATATTGACCTTATATTTTTGTGGTATATAGTTGTACTTGGTTTTTGTAATTATATCTAGATAGCTTGACATTGCTAGCTTTAAGTTCTCTAAGTCGATATCTTTTATATCTTTGTTTGGTCTATCAGCTCTAAACATAAATCTCAAATCGCTTTTTTCATTACTAAAAAAACAATCAAATGATTTGTTAAAATAACGAGCAATACTCATTAATTTTTCACTATCGATTGGTCGTTCACCTTCAACATATCTTTTTAAAGTAGGATGGGATATACCTATCGCTTCACTTAGTTTCCTTAGTGATACCCCTCTTTCATCCATAAGCAACTGAATGTTGGCACCTATTACTTTTGATATTTTCACACTCCCCACTTCCTTTCATTAATATTTTACCATAATATTTATCTATATGCAATAATTGGTAAATATACTTACCATAGAGATTAAGGGGCTGTTGAGTATTTAGCTTGTCATGCTCCCCAAAAATTCTTTAATTAATTGTAACCATAGTACAATCATAAATTATATCTTGGTATCTTGATTCTTAGAAACATACTAATGACCTGGAGATGCGAAACGGCCTTAGTTAACAGCGGAATTCAGCGATATGTTCAATTAAAAATCTTTTAAAGGCGCTAAGGAGTGTTCAAATTCTTTTATTAAATCCATTTCATGACTTGGAAATCAATAAGGTAGCTTTTTCTGTATCCTATTAAAAAAGGTTTTTGACAGTTTTCGTATTAAAAGAGTTTGACTTTCACTAATTTGTCATCACTTCAACTCAATTATAAGCAAAATTTATTTTTAGCAATTTCCCTTATGCTTTATCGCACTAAAGACTTTGACAAAGGTCTTTAATGCGGTTAAACTTCTCTTATACAATAGCGATTTGAATCGCAATTATGAACGTTGCCTCTTGTGTGTTTTTAAAATAAGGCGTTTATTTTTGCACAAAAAAAGTGCTTATCAAGATG
>CAZDCS010000268.1:0-1539 GCA_964504015.1 uncultured Mariniplasma sp.
AAATTGAAAATAAAATAGTGTTAACAGGTTCACCCGATGGGTTTTTACGAAGAGTATAAATGGTTTGTAATTAGAGCTTTTTTCAAAACTCACAAGACTGTATTTGATGATATCCTCTTTATTGAAAAATTTTGATCCCAGATTGTTTAAAATCCGATATTTTATCGGAGAACCCTGGAGTGTTAGCAATGGATAATCACAATAAGAAAAAAAGTCTTATGAACCCAGTCATATCAGTTGTTATTCCTGCCTATAATTACGGGCAGTATATAGGTGAGGCGATAAAGAGCGTTTTATCTCAAAGTTTTACTGATTTTGAATTAATTGTTCTAAATAATGCATCTGATGATAATACAGATGATGTGGTTATGAGCTATGTGCATGATTCTAGAGTTGTGTATGTTGTTAACCAAACTAATATAGGCGCACAAAATAACTTTCATAAAGGGATAGATTTAGCAAAGGGAAAATATTTATTATTTTTGTCTGCAGATGATTATTTGATGCCTAGTAGCCTTTTTAAGTTATTTTCTGAATTGGCAGAATATTCAGAAGCAGATTTTGTTTATGGGCGATATGTTTTTATAGATGCTAATAGTTGCTTTCAGAAATTGGTCTTACATCCCGGTTGGGAATATTTTGATCATCATGAATTCCCTGACGAAGTTGGTAGATTGCTCGCTTTAGATTGTTATATTTCATTTCCAGCCACTTTGTTCAAAATAGATACATTTAAAAAATATGGTAGGTTCAATGAAGATACATCAGTAGGGGATTATGAGTATTTTCTTCGATTAATGTCTAAAGGAGCTAAATCCAGGTTTATTGATTTACCATTAGCTGCATACCGAGTTCATGGTAATCAAGCGTCTATATCACCTGATTTTATAAAAAGTGGCCGCCAATATGAAAGTCAGCTGGTTTTATTAGAGAAATTTATAAATGAAAAGAATGTAAAACAATTAAGAGGGTATGAAACAGAAATTCTTAATCTACTGAATAACAAAGTTTCCTCATTTAAACATATGGGAGGCAAATTGTCGAAAAAGCAGCGGTTGAGAATTCAAAAGATAAAGCAAAAACTTGCGGAGTTAACTTCTTTAAAAGGACATGAACAGTTATCTGAAACCCCATTGGTTACTATAATCGTACCAACTTTGAATAGGCCGAAATTATTATTAGAGGCTCTTGATTCTGTTAAAAATCAGACATATCATAATTGGGAAATTATTGTAATTAATGATGGTGGAGTGAGTATGGCTCCTTTAATTGCGAATATTGATTCACGAATATATTACATTGAATTTAGATTGTGTAAAGGGCAGTCATATGCGAGAAATATGGGGTTGAAACTAGCAAAGGGAGAGGTTATTTGTTTTCTTGATGACGATGATGTTTTTTGTTCTAATCATTTACAAGTTATTGTTAATAGTTTAAAAAAATCAAATTTTGTTTATACATTGGCAGAATATGTTATTGAAAATGATAAGCATGAAATTGTAAATCGAGAACAAAGGTACAAAGGGGTAGAGTATTCTC
>CAZDCS010000269.1:0-1527 GCA_964504015.1 uncultured Mariniplasma sp.
ACCATCTCCTCTATTCCCTTTTCTACAAAATGTCTGTACCTATTTCGTGATTTTTCCCCATCCCTTGAGATCATCTCCAAAATAAACTCGGAGGAGACAATATCTTCTTTGCGGTTGGAAATAAATGATCTATAGCTGCTGTGAGGATAATTTTCTGGTCTCGATACTGTTTTTGCCCTGACCGGATTTAGGTGAATATACCGACTTAATTCAAGTAGATAATTATCTCGATCAACGAGAATAGCTTTATATCTTCCTTGGAAAAGATGACCGCTCCTTTCCCTTTTTTTATTGAGATAGCTCGTATAAGAACCATTGATATAATGCATTACCTTACTTAAGTTAGCATATGGTGTTTCTATGAGAAGATGATAATGATTGGACATAAGTGCATAACAGTGAAGTACATAGCCATATTTATTCTGAGCATCTTTCAAATAACTTTTAAATTTCTCATAATCCTCTTCCTCATAATAAATCTTCTTTCGCTCATTCCCACAAGTTGTTATATGGTAAAGAGCCCCTTCGTATTCAATTCGCAATGGTCGAGCCATAAAAATTTTCTCCTTCCTAGTCTTTATAGGAGATTCTACCAAACAACATGTCCCTTGTCAAGGGCTGACCCCGAACTTTTTCCTATATTTCGCCAAAAATTCGCTCGGCGTTAAAATTTCAGGCTTTTCCACTTCAACCTCCATAAAATCTTTATCTCCTGTTAAGAGAATATCTACATCTTCAATGATAGCAGTGTATAAAACAGGATAATCCGTTTCATCTCTTATTTCAAATAGATTTCTATTCATCACATCAGGAGTATATACAAACTCATATGGTAAAGCTGTTAGAAACTCATCTAGCAAAGTTGACTTTCCTGCAAATTTTCTCGAAACAACTTCTTTCAATTCAGTTATTACGTGCGACGATAGTACGAGCTTGTGCTCACTCAAAATCACAGCAAATATATCGTACATCATTTTACTTTTGAATATGATGGCTGAAATCAATATATTAGTATCAAGCATTATCCTCATTATTTTCTATCACCTTTTCCTCATACATTTGTCGCCTTACCTCTTTGACTAATGCCACAACATCTTCATCCGTCTGAAGCATAAGCCTTTCCGCTTCGCCATCAAAGGCATCTGCAATTTTCTGCAGTGCTACCATAGCAGAATTTGCAATTACCATAACGCCATCTTTTTCAATAAAAACTACTTTGTCCCCTTCTCTGAGGTTCAGCTTTTTTCTTATGCTAATCGGTATTGTTACTTGCCCCTTTGCCATTACTTTTGCTAATTCCATTTTTACACCCCCTATTTCCCTTGAATTCCCTACTTTTATTATATGCTATTCTACTAAAAGTATCAACTTTTTTAATGATGTTTTCCATCTTTGACTTTTGAATTTTTACAATGTCCCTTATCAAGCAGAAATCCGGGGTCAGCCCTTAGGACAAATTCGCCACAACCCCTGCAATATTTTTACTTAACGTCTCATTGTTTCTAGTGTTCCTCGAAAATCTCTGAT
>CAZDCS010000270.1:0-1523 GCA_964504015.1 uncultured Mariniplasma sp.
ATTGTGGAATGATAACATCTTTGAAATGAGATATACTTTAGTCGAGGTATGCGATCTTTTTTTAGCTAAGATTGAAAGAGATGTTTTTAATTTGCGTTCTCAAGGGTTTTCTTTAAGTGAAATAGGAGAAAGCGAATCATTTCAACTAACAAGGGAAAGAATCAGGCAAATTGAAACTAAAGCATTTAGAAAAATATTCAATATTGCAATTGCTGAAGAGCGTATAATAGAAGTCTTTAAAGGTTATAAATGGACACTAGAGAGTTTTAAGATTGTTTTTAATGATGTATCAAATCCGGCCTTAGTCTACTATATTTTTAACAGAAAATTCTCTATGGGCAAGGTTGTGCCGCTTCCGATAATTATGAGTGCTAATTTGGAAAAAAAAGATAGATTAAAAGCCCTTAGAGTATATAACTATATTTTGTATGAGGGGAACCCGATTTCTTTTGAAAGAGATGATTTTATAAAAGCTATTTGCAAAAGACATGCTAAAAATAATATTGAACTTACTAAACTTTTAGAGATCTTTGATGAGGAACACCTCAAGGTGGGCCTAGCGAGAGTTTTTGAATTAAAGAGTTTTATTGGGAAAGCAGACCGGACAAATTTTTTGATTTATGCTAATGGTTATATCAGGTATTATGAAATTGATAGCATTTCCGTCTCAAGCATTAACTACCTAAATGAAAATATCATCGAAAAGATTGACTCATATTATTCCACAAAATACTTTTTTGATAATAATAGAGAGTATATGAAGTTTTTAGGTCTTTTTGATGAATATGAGCTTCATGTGGTGCTAAAAGCACTTTTTGCTAAAACCAAGAAAGTAGTGTTTTCAAGAATGCCGATTATAATGGCACCCGATATAACAAAAGAAAAGTTCTATTATGCCTATAAGGAGGAACTGATAAATTTCGGGATAGATTATGTAGCTGAAAAGATAAGTGTGAAATACGGGCATAAGGTAGATACGCTTAAAGGCGCTTTTGCAGCTGTTTTTGAAATAGATGACACTCAAAGTAATCAAGAGAAGGCAGACAAAAGCTATAATATCGAAGAACTTAAAAAGATGTTCCCTCATTTTTATTATCAAAAGGAAATGTTTGAGAGCGTCTTAATAAAAAAAGGATTCATAAAACCCTTAGAAATATTCTATATTGCAAAAAAACTGGAGTTTAGATTCAGGAATAAATACTATGTTCATCAAAAGTTTTCATCGGTTTCAAATTATTTCAAGCATGTGATTAGCCAAGAAGAAGTTATTGGCATTGATAGTCTGTTTTTTAATTTCAAAATTAATTCTAGGTATACATACATCAAGAAGCTATTAAATAAAGGCCAGGTTTTTCATAAAACACAAGACCAGTTCTATACTTTAAAAGGACTAAAAGTCATGGGGGTGAACATAGATGACATTAAAAGAGTCAAAGAACTATTTTTTAGTAACCTTAGCACTAATGTCTTTTATTCAGCTGCTAAAATTTTAGAGAGTGAATGGTTTAATCGCTTTGAGGCGG
>CAZDCS010000271.1:0-1513 GCA_964504015.1 uncultured Mariniplasma sp.
TATGTTTAATTCTAAGCTTCTTGTTCATTGAATAAACCCTTTTTATATAAATAAGTATAACATATAAGTATTAAATCAAGCAATTGTTTCCGTGCTTCCTTCTTATTTCCCATTTCCCTGATTCATTAGCAGTTTTTGTAATTGATTGACATCTCTCACAAGATGTGTCGGCTCAGCTGCGCTTAGTAGTTTCTCATCATCAAAGCCATATGTCACACCAATTACATCTAGGCCAATTGCCTTGCAGGACATAATATCTCTAGCTTCATCACCAATATAAATAGCATCTTTAACTTCTACTTTTATTTTTTTCAGTAGCTTCTTAATTTTTCGCGCTTTACCAAAATAACTAGAGCCACCTTGAATATAAGTGAAAACCTCCATTTGGTGATTTTTTAAAAAAATTTCGATATTACTAATTGAGTTAGATGAAACAATATATAGATCATAATTGTTTTCTTTTAACAAAAAAAGCATTTCTTTCATCTGTTTATATGGGTTAGCCAAATCGATTATCTCTCCTAAGATTATCCTTGTTTTTCTAATTAGACTAGGAACTCTAAAAATTGGGATTTTTTGTTTTTTTAAACGCTCTCGAAAAGGTAACGCTTTAAGTATCTCGATTTCTTCAAGACTTAGCTTGATACCTTTATGACGTTCAAATAAGCGTTCATAAACTTGATAAGCTAATTCAGTTGTATTAGCAATAGTTCCATCAAAATCAAAGATTATCACTTTTCTCATTTTTTTGCCGCTTTCTCCTTATAACTTTAAGAATTTTTCGAGCAATAACTAGATAAAAATTGAAAATGGTAGAGCCGAAAACAAGGAGAATACTAATATATTTAGTTTGTGTATTATCAGGATCCCCATATGAGTAAATAAAATAGTAATAAAGAGTAGTTAGTAACAAAAAAGACAAACTGATCTTTATCAAATTCACTTTTGCTTTACTAAGCAAAAAGACAACACCCAAAATAACGCTTATAACCAAAACTACTAAATGTGAAACAATAAAAACTATTACTAGGACATAAAAAGGATATGTCAGCATATTAAACACCAAAACACTAAATATAGTCGAGCTTGCTACAAGCCCTATCAAATCATAGTTTCTTCTAAACTCCTCTTTGAAATTTATTTGACCGTTACTAATAATAAAGTATTCAAAAACCTTTGCAAAATAAAAAGTCGCAACACTCAACAAAAAACTAATTATCGATAAAGCTAAAAGATCACTAGGGTAAAAGTTTGATATTTTATTAAACACCAATAAAATAGCTGCCAAAACTGTCACTATTAGCAGACTAACGGGGGGAATTAATAAAACACCTGTTTTCCCAGTGATCACTCTTAGACCAATAAAAAGAAAATAACAAGCTAGCGCTATTGCTAAATAGCTACGAAGCAAATCTCGCCTCAAATTATACCCGACTACTAAACCCAAACAAATACTAGTAACTGTCACTAAAATATAGGAGAACAGCTCTTTTTGTTTTTTCATAAACTAATC
>CAZDCS010000272.1:0-1213 GCA_964504015.1 uncultured Mariniplasma sp.
GGTGTTGTATCTGCGATGCAATCTAATGGTTCGCGAGAAGTATTAGCACCGCCTCCGCCTCCTGCGTAGTGTGAACTTATAAATCAGAACTTATAAATCAGAACGTATAAATAAGATTGGAAATAACCATGAAGCAAAAATACATTGTCAGTTTTAGTTATGTTTTACTTTATATACTACTGAGTTTCTCTCACTTTGTTGGAGGTATTAACGCAGAAGAAAATAAGGCTGCGGTTGTCGTATCCAGTATAAATGAAACAATCACTAATCTTGATGATGCTAAAGCATTAGTCGAGGTTTTAAATGCGACAAGAACCTTTCAAGCCGATTTTAAACAAAGTGTTTTCCGAGATGATTCTGTTGGCCCTGATGTAACCACTGGGCGTTTTTTGATCCACCGCCCTAATCATTTTAAATGGCAGACTATAACTGATTATGAACAAGTTATTATCGCTGATGGCGATCACCTTTGGACCTATGATCCAGATTTAGAGCAAGTGACTATTCAAAATCAAAATGCCGTGTTAACTAATTCTCCCATTCTTTTATTGACTAGTAGTGTTGAAGAATTGGTTAAAGTCTATGATATAAAAAAAATTAATAATATGGAGAAAAAGGAAAAAAACTCTAAAGTAGTTGAATTGTTATTTGTTTTAAAACCAAAAGAAAATAGTTTGTTTGAGAGTGTTCATATTTTGATTAAAGATAAAAATATTACTGAATTATTCCTGAAAGATGCGCTTGGAAGTAGAACAAGTGTTGAATTTTCTAATGTGATCCGTAATGAAAAAATTGATGTCAAAGAATTTGTTTTTGAAACACCTGAAGGAACCGATGTAATTGATTCTCGAGAAATTTTTTAGCTTTTTAAAGTGATATAAAATATCATATGACTGATCTATTCTCCAACTCCTTCGATGTTAAATCTGTCAAAATGGACACTTCAAAGAGCATACCATTAGCTGCTCGAATGAGACCTCAGTCACTGTCAGAATATGCAGGGCAAACGCATTTATTCGAATCAGGCAAACCTCTTTTTGAAGCAATTACTCAATCAAAACCTCATTCGATGCTTTTATGGGGTCCTCCTGGAACTGGGAAGACCACGTTAGCTAGAATTATAGCTAATCATTGTGATTGTTTTTTTATTTCTATTTCAGCCGTTTTAGGGAGTGTGAAAGATATACGAGCAGCCGTTGAACAAGCGCAATAT
>CAZDCS010000272.1:1223-1511 GCA_964504015.1 uncultured Mariniplasma sp.
AAAAAACAACAAGGCATTCAAACCTTATTATTTGTTGATGAAGTGCACCGTTTTAACAAATCTCAGCAAGATGCTTTTTTACCCTATGTAGAAGACGGGACATTTATTTTTATTGGCGCCACTACGGAAAATCCGTCATTTGAAGTGAATAATGCATTGCTCTCAAGAGCTAAAACTTATGTATTAAAATCACTCGCTCAATCCGATCTAGAAAATGTATTAAATAGAGCGATATCGGATAAAAAGTACGGCTACGGTGATATCAAATTAACCATCAATAAAAACGGC
>CAZDCS010000273.1:0-1510 GCA_964504015.1 uncultured Mariniplasma sp.
AATGATAGCAAATGGAGCTAGTGCTCAAGAGCTAGAAAAACAAGCAGTAAAAGATGGAATGGTAAAACTTATAAAATCAGGGTTGCTAAAAGTTGAAGCAGGAATAACCACATTTGAAGAAGTAATGACACTGGCAAGTGAATTGGAGGGATGATAAATGAAGCTCCGGAACTTTAAATACACTGTTATAAACGCCAATGGAAAGCAAATTAAAGGGCGGGTAGAAGCACTCAATAGAGCGGCATGCATTAAGTTTTTAAAACTAAAAGAGTATCAAATTAAGAGTATTGTTGAGTATCGTAATTTATTTAGCGAGCTAAATAAAATAACAATAGGGAAAACATTTAAGACTAAAGAATTGATTTTCTTTTTAAAGCAATTAGGTTCTTTGTTAGATGCAGATGTGAAAATTTTGCAAGCGATTGAACTTCTTTCGCTGCAACAAGAAAAGGGAGTTATTAGAAAACTATATTTTGAGTTGTATCAAGAAATATATAACGGGATTTCTTTTTCTGAAGCACTCGCAAAAAGGCCAAAAGAGTTCCCGGGGTTGCTAATTCAAATGGTTGAAATTGGCGAAATATCTGGACAATTAGCTAAGACAATTCTCAAAATAGCAGAGCATTATGAAAAACAACTAAAGATAACGACAGAAATTAAAGGTGTAATTAGAATGCCTATTATTTATTTAACAGCAGCGCTTTTGATTTCAGTGGGAATGATTATGTTTGTTTTTCCTAACATTACTGATTTATACGCATCCTTTGAGGGAGCAGAATTGCCTGGAATAACCCAGTTTTTTATTGATGCTGGAGACTTTATGTCTCAGTACTCATTGCTTGTTTTTGGCGGAGCTCTTAGTGTGGTTTTGGTAATATATTTGTTAAACAAGTATGTCGAAAAGTTCCATTATGGGGCCACGGTTTTCTTCTTAAAAACCCCTATTTTCGGAAAACTTATTCAAATGAACAATCAAATACTGATTGCTGGATCACTAGCGCAAATGCTTTCAAATGGGGTTGGAGCTACTAGGGCATTGCGGACAATAGCACAGTTTATTCCTAATGTTATTTATCGAGAACTGATTTTAAAAACCATCAGATATGTTGAAGATGGAGATATGCTCTCAAAATCATTTGCTGAAAGCTCTTTTATTGATCCAATAATGTCTAAAATGATCGCTACTGGTGAAAAGACTGGTGATATACCTAAATTGATGGCAAATTTAGCAAGCTATTATAATGGTATTTCTGAATTAAGAGTTACACAACTAAAAAACTCACTTCAACCGGCTCTTTTGGTAGTGGTTTATGCGATTGTGGGGGTTTTGATTATTGCTATTATGATGCCTATGATGACTTTGGGAGGGCAAATTTAATTATTAAGAGTTTATTAAGTTTATAAAAATCTATTGACATGTGATTAACGTATGATAAAATTAGAGTATAAAAAATCAGGAGGAAGATCATGATTAAAGCTATAAGAAGTAAGAAAGGTGTTACATTAGTAG